>CAJFUT010000116.1 GCA_904420255.1 uncultured Angelakisella sp.
CCCAGGGAGGGATAAATCTGCCGGCATTGAGAAAATCCCCTGTCCCGTGGGCACATCGCCCGGGACAGGGGATTTTTTGCGGCGCGCCCGCCCTTCAGTCCGGTGGGATGGGAAGGAGATAGGGCCGCCCCCGGAGGGTGAGGGGCTGGGTATCCACCCCGTAGACCGCCCGGATGTTCTCCCGGGCCAGCACCTCCTCCGCCCCGCCCTGGGCGAAGACCCCGCCCTCCCGGAGCAGGAGGAAGCGGGTGCAGAACATGGCCGCCAGGTTCAGGTCGTGGATGGCGGCCACCGCCGTCAGCCCCTCCTCCCGGCAGAGGGAGGCCACCAGGGACATGGTGCCCAGCTGGTTCTTCAGGTCCAGGCTGCTGGTGGGCTCGTCCAGCAGCAGCAGCCGGGGCCCCTGGGCCAGTGCCCTGGCCAGGAGGACCCGCTGCCGCTCCCCGCCGCTGAGGCGGGAGATGTCCCGGAAGGCCAGCTCCCCCAGGCCCAGCCGCTCCAGGAGGCCGGCGGCCAGCTCCCGGTCGGCCCGCCGGGGGGCGAACCGGGCATAGGGGGCCCGGCCCAGCAGCACCGCGTCCATCACCGTCATGGGGAAGGGGGCCTGGGTGTCCTGGGGGAGGTAGGCCACCCGCCTGGCCCGCTCCCCGGGGGAGAGCCGGGCCAGGTCCTCCCCGTCCAGCAGGCAGGAACCGGATTGGGGGGGCCGGAGCATCCCCACCGCCCGGAGCAGGGTGGATTTCCCGGCGCCGTTGGGGCCCAGGAGGGCCAGGAACTGCCCGCCCTCCAGGGTGAAGGAAACCTCCCGCACCACCGGGGCCCTGCCGTAGCCGCAGGAGAGGTTCTCCACCGAGAGCATCAGCCCCACCCCCCTTTCCGCCGGGAGAGGAGGAGATTCACAAAGATGGGCACCCCCAGGAAGGACACCACGATCCCCACCGGGATCATCACCGGGGCCAGGAGGAGCCGCCCCACCGTGTCGGCGGTGAGCATCAGCACCGACCCCACCGCCGCCGAGCAGGGGAGGAGGAGCCGGTGGCGGCCCCCCACCAGCAGCCGGGCCATGTGGGGCCCCGCCAGCCCCACAAAGCCGATGACCCCGGTGAAGCTGATGACGGCGGCGGTGGCCAGCACCGAAAGGCCCCCGGCTAGCAGCCGCACCCGGGCGGGGTCCGCCCCCATGGAGCGGGCGGTTTCATCCTCCCCTGAGGCCAGCAGGTCCAGGGAGGGGGCCAGGGCCAGCAGCCCGGCGGAGCAGAGGACCACCAGCGCCCCCGCCACGGCTGCCTGATCCCACCGGGCGCCGTTGAAGGAGCCGAAGGCCCAGGCCACCGCCGCCGCCAGCTGGTACTCGTCGGCGAAGTACTGGACGGCGGAGGTGGCGGCGCTGAACAGATAGTTGACGGCGATGCCGGTGAGGACCAGGCTTTCCGGGCTCATCCCCGCCCCCAGGGAGATGAGGTACACCGCCCCGGCGCAGAGGAAGGCCAGGAGGAAGGCGGTGAGGACCACACCCCCCTGGGTGCCGGGGAAAACCCCGATCCCGAAGACGATGGCGAGGGAGGCCCCGAAGGCGGCGGCGTTGGAGACCCCCATGGTGAAGGGGCTCACCAGGGGGTTGCGGGTGACGGCCTGCATGGCGGCGCCGGAAACCGAAAGGCCGGTGCCCGCCAGGATGGCCATGGCGATGCGTGGCAGCCGCAGGCGGAGGATTACCTGCTGGGCGGTGGTGAGCTCCGCCCCCAGGGCCGCCGCCGCCAGGGCCCGGAGGATGTCCCCCGGGGAGGTGTCAGTGGCCCCCAGGGCGGCGAAGGCTGCCCCCAGCCCCACCGTCAGCAGCGCCCCCAGGGCCAGGAGGAACCGGCTCCGGCGGGCCCCGGCCTCATACCGCTCCAGCAGCCCCTCCCCGCCGGAGGGGCTTTTCCCGCGGCGGCTCATGCCGTCAGCTGGGCGGCGGTCCAGAAGTGGCCCTCCACGTTCCGAAAGCCCTGGAAATCCTCCAGCCAGGCCCGGAAGACCTCGTCGGGGTCCAGCTCCGGCAGCAGGTCGGGGTAGAGCCACTTGGCGGCGTAGATGGTCCCCACCAGCTTGGAGGCGCCGCCGTGGCTGAACTGGGTCATGAAGTAGATGTCGCCATTCTCCACCGCCCCGATGTCCTGCCACCCGGGCCGGGAGATGATATCCTCATAGCTTTCCAGGAACTGGGCCTTCTCCGGCGGGGCGTAGAGGCCGGTGCCGGTGCGGGCGCTGTCAGGGGTGATGCACTTGATGATGACGTCGGGGTCCCGGGCCAGCACCTCCTCCGAGTCCACCTGGTCGGCGTTCACCTGGACGGCGTCCTGGAAGATGTTCCTGCCGTGGGCCAGCTCCATCATCTGGGAAAAGGTATTCCCCGGCAGGACGGCGGAATAGTCCTCGTTCTGCTCAAAATAATAGGTGCGCTCCTCCACCCCCTCCAGCTGCCGGTCGATGTAGTCCAGCTTGTCGGTGAAGTAGGTGCAGAAAGCCGCGGCGGATTCCTCCACCCCGAACATTTTGCCGATGTTCTCACACTGGTTCACAAAGTCGGCGGTGTCGTAGCCCGAGATGACAAAGACCGGGATGCCGAAGGGGGCCAGGGTTTCCGCCGCCTCCTCCCAGGCGCCGTTGGCGGGGAGGATCAGCACCTGGGGGTCCAGCTCCACAATCTTCTCGTAGTCCAGCTCCCGCTGGCTTTTGCCGATGACCTCCTCGGGGTCGAACATCCCCCAGTATTCCCGGTCCTGGGCGGTGTTCAGATCCACGGCCACCACCCGGTCGATGGCGCCGCAGGCCCGGATCAGCTCGCTTGTGTACCGCAGGGCCACGGCGCAGGTTTCCACGGGGCAGGGGAGCTCCACCTGGCGGCCCACATTGTCGGTGAGGGTGATGGTGGAGGGGGCCTCCTCCCCGGAGGGGCTGGAGGCGGGGCCGGAGGACTGGGAGGCGGGGGCCTGGCCGCAGGCCGCCAGGGAAAGGGCCAGGGCTGCCGCCAGCAGCAGGGCCAGGGCGCGGGCAGGGATGGTTCTTGACATGGCGATTCCTCTTTTCTGTCATTTTTTCAAAAGAAGCCCCCCGGGCCGCCCCGGAAAACGGGAAACGGGGCGCGCCGCCCCTCCCGGAAGGAGGAACGGCGCGCCCCGGATTCGGCACGCTGCGGCCCGCCCGTCCGGCGGGACCGGACAGGCGGAGGACCCGGCGGCTCCGTTTCCGCGCGGAGGCCGGGAAAACACACAGAAGCAGGCCTTCTGGCTTGCGCCGGAGCCTCCGCCTTCTCGGGGCGGCGCCCCAATGGCATGGATGGAGGGACCTGGGAGGGGCGGGGAAAGCACCCCCTGGCGCTTACAGCGGCGGGACCGCGCCGGACTTGCACCGGACTTTCCTGCCGGCGGGGGAATGGCCCCCTGCCGGACGCTCTTCTGCGGGGTATTCTTTTGCTTTCAGCTTAACACAGCTTTTCAGAAAAGGCAAGGACCTTCGACGAAAAAACAGAAGGGATTCAAAATTACCGGGTAGGGGTATTTTTGGGGCCGGGAGCCCGGTTTTGAGAAAGAACATCCGCTGTTTCAGAGAAATCAGAGGATTTTTCGGGAAAAAGGAGGAGGCTTCCTGAAAGAAGCCGCCGGGGCCGGCACAAAATTTCCTCTTGACATATACCCCGTATAGGTATATTATAGTTTTGCGGACGCGAAAGGAGGCAGAAGCCATGCCGAAGAAAACCCAACCCCCCCGGACCAAGGAACGGGACGACGAGGAATACAGGCGCCTGATGCACCGCCTCAACCGCATCGAGGGGCAGGTGCGGGGCATCAAGGGGATGCTGGAGAAAAGCGCCTACTGTGTGGACATCCTCACCCAGTCGGCGGCGGTGTCGGCGGCCATCAACGCCTTCAACCGGGAGCTGCTGGCCAGCCACATCCGCTCCTGCGTGGCGGAGGACATCCGCCAGGGGAAGGACGAAACCATCGACGAGCTGACGGCCATGCTCCAGAAGCTGATGAAATAAAGGGGGAACTCCGTTTATGGAACAATATAACGTCACGGGGATGAGCTGCGCCGCCTGCAGCGCCCGGGTGGAAAAGGCGGTCTCCAAGGTGGAGGGGGTCACCTCCTGCTCGGTGAGCCTGCTGACCAACTCCATGGGGGTGGAGGGCACCGCCTCCCCCCAGGCGGTCATCGCCGCGGTGGAGGAAGCGGGCTACGGCGCCGCCCTCAAGGGGGCGGCGGCCACCGGCAAGTCCAGGGGATATTCCTCCATCGTCGCCGACGAGGCCGCCCTGGAGGACCACGAAACCCCGGTGCTGAAGCGCCGGCTCATCGCCTCCCTGGGGTTCCTGCTGGTGCTGATGTATTTCTCCATGGGCCACGCCATGTGGGGCTGGCCGGCCCCGGCCTGGCTCAGCCACCACCAGAACCCGGTGGGGCTGGGGCTTTTGCAGCTGGTCCTTTCGGCCATCGTCATGGTCATCAACCAGAAGTTCTTCATCAGCGGCTTCAAAAGCCTCTGGCACCGGGCCCCCAATATGGATACCCTGGTGGCCATGGGCTCCGGCGCCTCCTTTGTTTACAGCACCTACGCCCTCTTCGCCATGACCTGGGCCCAGGTCCAGGGGGATACGGCGGCGGTGATGGATTACCTCCACGAGTTCTACTTTGAATCCGCCGCCATGATCCTCACCCTCATCACCGTGGGGAAGATGCTGGAGGCCCGCTCCAAGGGAAAAACCACCGACGCCCTGAAAAACCTCATGAAGCTGGCCCCCAAAACCGCCGCCGTCATCCGGGACGGCCGGGAAACGGTGGTGCCCATCCAGGAGGTCCAGAAGGGGGACGTCTTTGTGGTGCGCCCCGGGGAGAACATCCCGGTGGACGGGGTGATCCTGGAGGGGGAGAGCGCCGTCAACGAGTCGGCCCTCACCGGGGAGAGCATCCCCGCCGACAAGGGCCCCGGGGACGCCGTTTCCGCCGCCACCCTGAACCAGTCCGGCTTCATCCGGTGCCAGGCCACCCGGGTGGGGGAGGACACCACCTTCTCCCAGATCATCCAGATGGTCAGCGACGCCGCCGCCACCAAAGCCCCCGTCGCCAAGGTGGCGGACCGGGTCTCCGGGGTCTTTGTCCCGGCGGTCATCGCCATCGCCGCGGTCACCACCCTGGTCTGGATGCTCCTGGGCCAGACCTTCGGCTTCGCCCTGGCCCGGGGCATCTCGGTGCTGGTCATCAGCTGCCCCTGCGCCCTGGGGCTGGCCACCCCGGTGGCCATTATGGTGGGCAACGGCATGGGGGCCAAAAACGGCATCCTCTTCAAAACCGCCGTTTCCCTGGAGGAAACGGGCAAGATCCAGATCGTCGCCCTGGATAAGACCGGCACCATCACCAGCGGGGAGCCCCGGGTCACCGACCTGGCGCCCGCCCCGGGGGTGGAGGAAAGGGAGCTGCTGGAAATGGCCCTCTCCCTGGAGGCCAAGAGCGAGCACCCCCTGGCCCGGGCCATCCTCAGCCGGGGGCAGGAGCTGGGCCTTGTCCCGGCGGAGGTGGAGGGCTTCTCCGCCCTCCCCGGCAACGGCCTCACCGCCCAAAAGGACGGGGAAACCCTCCTGGGGGGCAGCATGAAGTTCATCGGGAGCCAGGTGCAGCTGCCCCAGGACCTCCAGTCCCGGGCCGAGGCCCTGGCGGAGGAGGGCAAGACCCCCCTGCTCTTCGCCAGAGGGGGGAAGCTCCTGGGCATCATCGCCGTGGCGGACGTCATCAAGGAGGACAGCCCCCAGGCGGTGCGGGAGCTGCGGAACATGGGCATCCGGGTGGTGATGCTCACCGGGGACAACCAGCGCACCGCCAATGCCATCGGGGCCCAGGCGGGGGTGGACGAGGTCATCGCCGGGGTGCTGCCCGAGGGGAAGGAGAGCGTCATCCGCTCCCTCAAGGCCCAGGGCAAGGTGGCCATGGTGGGGGACGGCATCAACGACGCCCCGGCCCTCACCCGGGCGGACATGGGCATCGCCATCGGCGCCGGCACCGATATCGCCATCGACGCGGCGGACATCGTCCTGATGAAGAGCCGCCTCAGCGACGTCCCCGCCGCCATCCGCCTCAGCCGGGCCACCCTGCGGAACATCCACGAGAACCTCTTCTGGGCCTTCTTCTACAACGTCATCGGCATCCCCCTGGCGGCCGGTGTCTGGATCCCCATTTTCGGCTGGGAGCTGAACCCCATGTTCGGGGCGGCGGCCATGAGCCTCTCCAGCTTCTGCGTGGTATCCAACGCCCTGCGGCTGAATTTCTTTGACATCCGCAGCGCGAAGCATGATAAAAAAATGAGGCAAAAGGAGTGCAAGACCATGGAAAAGACCATGAAAATCGAGGGCATGATGTGCGGCCACTGCGAGGCCCGGGTGAAAAAGGCCCTGGAGGCGGTCCCCGGGGTGGCCGGGGCCCAGGTGAGCCACGAGGCGGGCACCGCCGTGGTGACCATGACCGGGGCGGTGGCCGACGAGGCGCTGAAAAAGGCGGTGGAGGACCAGGATTACAAGGTCCTCTCCATCCAGTAAGGCCAGACCCATCAAAAGAATACCGTGCATGGAAAAGCGCGGCGGTCCCTTGTGGACCGCCGCGCTTTTCTGCTGCGGAAAGCCCCTTCCCGGGCGGTTTTGCGGGATTTTTCCCTGGGCAGGCGGGATTTGACACGTTCACCGCCCGCCCCCGCCTTATACTGGTAGGGATCAGTCAGCCCGGAGGGGACAGACCGCCGCTGTCCAAAAGCGGCAAATTCATATAATTTTTACACGGCAGGCGGAAAATTTTACATTTTCTTTAAAATCCCCTTCCATTTTGCACGAAAAAAAGATATAATGATACATAATTTTAATTATGTATCAATTTTTGGGCGCCCCAAAAGCAGATGAAAAAGCAAAATGGGCCCTGGCCCGGTCCCGGAAGCCCTCCCCAGGGGTGCCGGGAAGATATTCCTCTGAGGAAGGAGATCCTGTCCATGAAAAAAACGAGAAAATGGTTGTCGCTGCTGCTGGCCTGGGCCATCCTCTTCACCATGATGCCGGACCTGACGGTGTTTGCCGCCCAGCCGGTTTCCCTGTTTTCCGACGGCGCCATCCTCACCGGCGGGGAACCCGGCGGTGAAGGCCAGCCCGGGGCGGGGGACGGCTCCGGCCAGGGCCAGAGCCAGGATTCCGGGGACGGGAGCGGCTCCGGCCAGGGAGAAAACCAGGATTCCGGGGCCGGGAGCGGCTCCGGCCAGGGCCAGAGCCAGGATTCCGGGGCCGGGGATAGCTCCGGCCAGGGCCAGAGCCAGGGCTCCGGGGACGGGAGCGGCTCCAGCCAGGGCCAAAGCCAGGATTCCGGGGACGGGGATAGCTTCGGCCAGGATCAGAGCCAGGGCCCGGAGAACGAGGAAACCCCCGGCCAGGGGAGCCCTGAAACCCTCCAGGAGGATCCCCCTGCCGACGCCATGACAGTGGCGGAACTGGCGGAATCCTATTACGGAAAAGATGCCGACAATCCCCAGACGGTGGCGTCGGTGACCCTGACCCGGGATACGGCGGTATCGGAGGTCCGGGCGGGACAGACCCTCACCTACAGCGCCAACATCACCTTCAACGCCGCCCCCTCCTATAACTATGTCAGCGGCGGGGCCCAGCCCCTTTTTGATA
>CAJFUT010000117.1 GCA_904420255.1 uncultured Angelakisella sp.
CCACCGGCGCCTCCAACGACATCGAGCAGGCCACCAAGCTGGCCCGGGCCATGATCACCCGGTACGGCATGAACGAGGACTTCGGCATGGTGGCCCTGGAAACGGTGCAGAACCAGTACCTGGGCGGGGATGCCTCCCTGGCCTGCTCCCCCGAGCTCCAGGCGGACATCGACCGGAAGGTCATCGCCCTGGTGAAGGAGCAGCACCGGAAGGCCGGCCGCATCCTGGAGGAAAACCGCCAGAAGCTGGACGAACTGGCCCAGTACCTTTACGAGAAGGAAACCATCACCGGCGAGGAATTCATGTCCATCCTGAACCGGTAAGGAAAGCGCGTCCCCGAAACAGGCCGGGCGTCCGCCCGGCCCGTTTTGTTTCTCTCACGGGGCAAAACCAAGGAAAAGGAGTCGAATCCATGCTGAAACTGCTGCGGAACCTGGGGCGGCAAGAAAGGCTCATGGCCGCCCTCTGCGTTCTTTTCATCCTGGGTCAGATCTATTTTGACCTGGCCCTTCCAGACTACATGAGCAGCCTGACGGTGCTGATCAAAACGCCGGGCAGCACCATGTCGGATATCCTGCGCACCGGCGGGGAGATGCTGGGCTGCACCCTGGCCAGCGCGGCGCTGTGCGTCATCTGCGGCTACCTGACCGCCAAGGTGGCCGCCGGCTTCAGCCGCTCGGTGCGGGAGGCCGCCTTCAACAGCATCGCGGACTTCGGCCAGCAGGAGATGATGGCCTTTTCGGTCCCCAGCCTCATCAACCGCACCACCAACGACGTCACCCAGGTGCAGATGCTGACGGCCATGGGCCTCCAGGTCCTGGTGAAGTCCCCGGTGATGGCGGTGTGGGCCATTGTCAAGATCGTGGGGAAAAGCTGGACCCTTTCCGCCATTACGGCGGGGTTCGTGGCGGCCCTGCTGGCGCTGATGGTGGTCATCATCGGCGTCGTGGTGCCCCGGTTCCGCCGGGTGCAGAAGCTCACCGACCGGATCAACCTGGTGGCCCGGGAAAACCTCACCGGCATCAATGTGGTCCACGCCTACAACGCCGAGGATTACCAGAACGAGAAATTCCGGGAGAGCAGCGAGGAGCTGATGCGGACCCAGCTTTTCAACCAGCGGGCCTTCGCCTTCCTGATGCCGGCGGTCAGCTTCGCCATGAACGCCCTCTCCCTGGTGATCTACTGGGTGGGGGCCGCCATCGTCAACAATGTGCCCGCCGCCGACGCCGCCCTGCGGCTCTCCACCTTCAGCGACATCGTGGTCTTCGGCACCTACGCCACCTATGTCATCATGAGCATCATGATGATGGTAATGATCATCATGCTCATCCCCGCGGCCCAGGTGTCCGCCCAGCGGATCTGCCAGGTGCTGGGAACAAAGCCCAGCCTCCGGGAGGGGACCCGGACCCAGTCCCCCGAAACCGGCACGGTGGAGTTCCGCCATGTTTCCTTCCACTACCCCTCCTCGGACAAGAACGTGCTGGAGGACATCACCTTCCAGGCCGGGCGGGGGGAAACGGTGGCCTTCATCGGCGCCACCGGCAGCGGCAAAACCACCCTGGTGAGCCTGGCGGCCCGGTTCTACGACGCCACCCAGGGGGAGGTGCTGGTGGACGGGGTCAACGTGAAGGACTACACCTTCGACGCCCTCTATGACCGCGTCGGCTATGTGACCCAGAAGGCGGTGCTCTTCTCCGGCGACGTCCGGGGGAACGTCTGCTTCGGGGAAAGCCGGGGCGGCGGCTCCGACCAGGAGGTGCAGAAGGCCCTGGACCTGGCCCAGGCCAGCGAATTTGTGGAGAAGCTGCCCGGCGGCTTTGCGGCCCCCATCGCCCAGGGGGGCGCCAACGTATCCGGCGGCCAGAAGCAGCGGCTCTCCATCGCCCGGGCCCTGGCCCGGAAGCCGGAGATCCTGGTATTCGACGACTCCTTCTCCGCCCTGGACTACCGCACCGACGCCAAACTCCGGGCGGGGCTGGAGCGGGAGCTGAAGGACACCACCCGGCTCATTGTGGCCCAGCGCATCGGCACCATCCGGGACGCGGACCGGATCATCGTCCTGGACGAAGGGAAGATGGTGGGGATGGGCACCCACGACGAGCTGATGAAGACCTGCCCCGTCTATCGGGAAATCGCCCAGTCCCAGCTCTCCCGGCAAGAGCTGGGGGCGTAAGGAGGGAACCCATATGCCGAATCTGACGCAAAACAGAATGAGGGCCCCGGTCAAGAGCAAGCGGGGCATCGGGGGCGTCCTCCGGGAGCTGTTCTCCTATTCCAGCAAGCTGAAGCTCCCCTCGGCGGCGGCCTTCGCCCTGGCGGTGGCCGGGGCGGTGCTGACCATCATCGGGCCCAGCCTCCTCAGCCAGATCACCGACCTGATCTCCGACGCCCTGGCCGCCCAGATCGACCTGGCCGCCATCGGGCGCATCGGCGTGACGCTGCTGGCCATCTACGGCCTCAGCGCCGTCTTCACCTACGGGGAGCATTTCATCATGGCCACCGTCACCCTGGAGCTTTCCCGGGACCTGCGCCAGGACCTGTCCCGGAAGATCAACCGGGTGCCCATGGGCTATTTCAGCCGGGTTTCCCACGGCGATATCCTCAGCCGGGTCACCAACGACGTCAGCACCCTCCAGCAGGCCCTGGCCAACAGCCTGCCCTCCATGATCAGCGCGGCGGCCCAGTTTATCGGCTGCCTCATCATGATGCTGGTCACCGAGTGGCGGATGGCCCTGGCCGCCATCGCCGTCACCCTCCTGGGCTTTGCCGTCATGGCGGCGGTGATGCTCCGCTCCCAGAAGTATTTTTCCGCCCGCCAGGAGAACCTCAGCACCCTCAACGGCTATGTCGAGGAGATGTATTCCGGCCACGACGTGGTGCGGCTCTCCCGGGCCGGCGGCAAAATCAAGGCGGCCTTCGGCGGGATGAACGGGGAGCTCTACGACGCCGAATGGCGCAGCCAGTTCCTCTCCGGCGTCATGCAGCCTTTGATGACGGTGGTGGGCAACCTGGGCTATGTGGCGGTCTGCGTCCTGGGCTCCGCCCTGGCCATGAGCGGCCAGATCTCCTTCGGGGTCATTGTGGCCTTCATCCTCTATGTGCGGCTCTTCACCTCCCCCCTCAGCACCCTGGCCCAGGGCATGAGCCAGATGCAGTCGGCCGCCGCCGCCGGGGACCATATCTTCGACTTCCTCCAGGAGGAGGAGCTGCCGGACGAAACCGGCAAGAAGGAGGCCCCCGCCCAGGTCCGGGGCGAGGTGGAATTCGACCACGTCCGGTTCAGCTACCCGGACAACCCGGACAAGGTCATCATCAGGGACTTTTCGGCCCACGTCCAGCCGGGGCAGAAGGTGGCCATTGTGGGGCCCACCGGCGCCGGCAAGACCACCCTGGTCAATCTGCTGATGCGGTTCTTTGAGATCGACGGCGGGAGCATCAAAATCGACGGGGTCCCCACCTCCCAGATGACCCGGGAAAGCGTCCACAACCTGTTCAGCATGGTGCTCCAGGACACCTGGCTCTTTGAGGGCACCGTCCGGGAGAACCTGGTTTACAACAAAACCGGCGTCACCGACCGGGAGCTGGAGGAGGCCTGCCGGGCCTGCGGCATCTATCACTTCATCGAAACCCTTCCCCAGGGCCTTGATACCGTCCTGGACGACAGCATCGCCATCTCCGCCGGCCAGAAGCAGCTCCTCACCATCGCCCGGGCCATGGTCCAGGATAACCCCATGCTGATCCTGGACGAGGCCACCTCCTCGGTGGATACCCGCACCGAGCAGATCACCCAGCGGGCCATGGACCGGCTGACCCAGCACCGCACCAGCTTCGTCATCGCCCACCGGCTCTCCACCATCAAGAACGCCGACCTGATCCTGGTGCTGAAGGACGGCGACATCATCGAGCAGGGCACCCACGACCAGCTGCTGGCCAAGGGCGGCTTCTACGCCGACCTTTACAACAGCCAGTTCGAAAAGGCCGCCGGCTGACCCGGGAGGCCCCGGCCCCCTTTTTCCACTGCGTGGCGCCTTTGTCTGCCTTTCGGTTTACTGCTGCGCAGGGATACTGATTTCTGTAAC
>CAJFUT010000118.1 GCA_904420255.1 uncultured Angelakisella sp.
GCGCCGTAGCGGGTGTGGCTGTCGGAGCCCAGGATCATCTTGCCGCAGCGGGTCATCATCTCACGGTTGTAGCTGTGGATGACCGCCATATTGGTGGGGACATAGATGCCGCCGTACTTCTTGGCAGCGGAAAGCGCAAACATATGGTCGTCCTCGTTGATGGTGCCGCCCACGGCGCAGAGGCTGTTGTGGCAGTTGGTGAGGACGTAGGGGATGGGGAACTTCTCCATGCCGGAGGCCCGGGCGGTCTGGATGATGCCCACATAGGTGATGTCGTGGGAGGTGATGGAGTCGAATTTGATCTTCAGGTTGTCGGGGTCGCCGGAGGTGTTGTGGGCCTCCATGATGGAATAGGCCATGGTGCCCTTGGCGGCCTCCTCCCGGGAAACCTCCTTCCCGGTTTTCTGCCGGATGACGGCGGCGGCATTGCCGTCGTCGGGGACGATCTCGTTCTGGCCTACCAGGTAAACGCCGGTGTCATACAGCTTGATCATGTCTTTTCTCCTCTTTCGTCAATATTGCCATTCCTGGCCCGGGGCGGCTTCCCCGGCCGGAACTCGTCACAGCTGAGGGAGCTTTTCCAGATCGGGGGCCTTCAGGATGGCGTCGGCCAGGGCCTCGGCCCGGTCCCCCTGGGTTTCCCGGATGAGGCCGGAGGCCTTCTGGACCACCTGCTGGGCGGTGAGGGGATTGGAAACGCTGCCCGAGGCGTCGGTGACCTCCTCCTCCAGCACCCGGCCGTCCTTGCAGGTGATGGTGATATGGCAGCCCCAGTGGTCGGGGTAAACCTCGGTGAAGCGGTCGCAGGTGGCTACCTCCACCTTCTGGAGCAGCTCCCGGACAGCGGGCTTCTCGATGCTCTCCTGGGTGAACTGGGCCAGGCTCACCTGGCCGTAGAGGATGGCGCTGGCCACGCAGAAGGGGGTGGAGAACTTGGCGTCCACCGGGTTCTTGGGGTTGCGGCTCCCCTCGCTCATGCCGCACTGCTTGTTGCCCACCAGGTAGGTGTCCACCCGGATGTGGTCCACGTCGCCGGCGGTGACGCCGTATTTCTCCCGCAGGGCCAGGGCGCCGTCGATGGCGCAGTGGGTGCTGCGGCAGCAGGGATAGGGCTTGTTGTCCATCTCCAGGATCTGCCACGCCTTCCCCAGGTCCTTGTCCACCAGGGTGACGTCGTGCTGGTCGGACATGGCCTCCAGCAGGCCGCCGTCCTTGGCGGTGAGGACGTGTTCGGGGCCGGTCATGCCGGCCTGGGCCAGAAGGGCCGACTCAAAGCCGTCGGCGGAGGCCCGGGCAGGGTTCAGGACCTTGCAGCTGGCGCCGTCCCCCAGGAAGGCCCACAGGCCGAAGGACTGGCTCCCCGCCAGGCCCAGGGCGTACACCATCCGGTCCTCGTCCAGGCCCAGCAGCTTGCCGCAGGCGGCGGCGGCCCCGAAGGTGCCGGCGGTGGCGGTGACGTGCCAGCCCTTGTTCCGGTGGCTGGAAACCCCGAAGGCCATGCCGATGCGGGACATGGTTTCATACCCGCAGATCACCGCCAGCAGGAACTCCTCCCCGGTGCTGCCCAGGTACTCCGCCAGGCTCCAGGCGGCGGGGACCACCACGGTGCCGATGTGGGTCTTGGAATTGGTATGTACGTCGTCCAGCTCCAGGGTGTGGCCCATCATGGCGTTGAGGAACACCGCCGTGGAGAGGGGGGCCTTCTTCCCCTGGCCCCAGATGCTGACGGTGCCGTCCTTTCCGGCGATGCCCAGATACGCCTCGGTGACCCGCCGGACCTGGGGATGGTCGGCCGCCCCCAGGGCCGCCCCCACGCTGTCCAGAACGCACAGCCTGGCGGTTTCCCGGACCTTTTCCGGGACGTCGGACATCTTCAGCCCCACCAGAAATTTTGCCAGTTCTCGCAGCTCGCTCATAGTCACTCTCCTTTGCTTTCTCTCAGCTCAACGGCCCGCCCCCGGGCTGAGGGCAGGTCGGCATCAGCGAATTTCATAAATTCTTTCTTTGTCCACTTGTTAATTCGGTGCCTTTATTATATAATAATAATACCATATAAATCAAATGCCTAATGTTTGCGTAATGACATAGATTTTTTCTATATCCCTGCGCGGCATTGGGGGCAAACTGTGACGGGAGGGATTTTATGGACACGGTACTCCTGACTCTGCTGACCCTGGCGGTGGGCACCGCCGTCGGCCTCATCTTCTTCCGCATCAAAATCCCCGGGGGGCTGATTGTGGGCTCCATCATCGGCACCGCCATCCTGGGCCTGGGGTTCGAAGCCGCCTATATCCCGAACTTCGCCCGGACGGTGGCCCAGATTGTCGCCGGCGCCTTCATCGGCTCCTCGGTGGGCCCCAACGACCTGCGCCGCCTCCCCACCATTTTGAAACCTTACCTCATCCTCATCGCCGGCTACCTGGTGCTGGACATGGTGGTGGGCTTTGCCTTCATCGCCGTTTCCCCCATGGACCCCATGACCTGCTTCATGTCCGGCGTGGCCGGCGGGATGACCGACATCCCCGTCATCGCCGC
>CAJFUT010000119.1 GCA_904420255.1 uncultured Angelakisella sp.
TGGAGGAGTTGGCCCGTTCCCTTTCCGCCGACCCCGCCGCGGGGCTGACCAGCGCCCAGGCGGAGGAGCGGCTCCGGCAGTACGGTGAAAACCGCCTCCAGGAGAAAAAGCCCAAGACCTTTTTCCAGCGGTTCCTGGATCAGTTCAAGGACGTCATGATCCTGATCCTGCTCATCGCGGCCGGCATCTCCTTCGCCGTGGCCATCCACGAGGGGAACCCCTCGGAATTTGTGGAGCCGCTGCTGATCCTTCTCATCGTGGTCCTCAACGCCATCATCGGCGTCATCCAGGAGAACAAGGCCGAAAAGGCCCTGGAGGCCCTGAAAAACCTCTCCGCCCCCCATGCCCGGGTCCTCCGGGACGGGAAGGAGCAGGTCATCGACGCCGCCCAGCTGGTGCCCGGTGATATGATCCTGCTGGAGGCGGGGGATTTCGTCCCCGCCGACGCCCGGCTCATCTCCGCCTCGGCCCTGAAGTCGGAGGAATCCGCCCTCACCGGGGAATCGGTGCCCTCGGAGAAGGACGCCGCCGCCCAGGTGGCGGAGGACGCCCCTCTGGGGGACCGCCTCAACATGGTCTTTTCCGGGTGCAGCGTCACCTACGGCCGGGCCACCGCCCTGGTCACCGCCACCGGCATGGAAACCGAGATGGGCAAGATCGCCGGCCTGCTGGGCGGCGAGGAGGAAGCCCAGACCCCCCTGCAGCAGAAGCTGGCCGTGCTGGGCAAAAACCTGGGCTTCCTGGCCCTGGCCGCCTGCGCCGTCATCTTTGTGGTGGGCCTCATCGACGGCCTGCCCATTATGGATATGTTCATGACCTCGGTGTCCCTGGCCGTGTCCGCCATCCCCGAGGGGCTTCCCGCCATTGTGACGGTGGTGCTCTCCATCGGCGTGCAGCGGATGGCCAAGCGCCGGGCCATCATCCGCCGCCTCCCCGCCGTGGAAACCCTGGGCAGCGCCTCGGTGATCTGCTCGGATAAGACCGGCACCCTGACCCAGAACCGCATGACCCTGGTGCGGGCCTACCTGGACGGCGCCGAGGGAACGGCGGACCTTTCCCAGCCGGAAAAGGCCGACGACGGCATCCGGGGGCTGCTGCGCCTGGCCACCCTCTGCTGCGACGGCTCGGTGGTGAAGGATGAGGAAACCGGCAAATACCAGCACATGGGCGACCCCACCGAAACCGCCATCGTCCTGGCGGCCCTCCAGGGCGGGATGCCCAAGGAGGAGCTGAACCGCAAATTCCCCCGGCTCATGGACCTCCCCTTTGATTCCGACCGCAAGCTGATGACCACCGTCAACCGCATGGAGGACCGGATCATCGTCATCACCAAGGGCGCCTTCGACAGCATCGCTTCCCGGTGCGTGGCGGGCGACCTGGAGAAGGCCTCGGAGCAGAACGACGCCATGAGCCGCCAGGCCCTCCGGGTGCTGGCGGTGGCCTGGAAGGAGATCCCCTCCCTCCCCGCCGAGGCCACCTCGGAGGAGCTGGAGAACGGCCTGACCTTCCTGGGCCTGGTGGGGATGATCGACCCGCCCCGCCCCGAGGCCAAGGCCGCCGTGGCGGTCTGCCGCCAGGCTGGCATCAAGCCGGTGATGATTACCGGCGACCATGTGGTCACCGCCTCCGCCATCGCCACCGACCTGGGCATCCTCCGGGAAGGGGACCGGGCCCTCACCGGCCGGGAGCTGGACGCCATGAGCGAGGAGGAGCTGGACGCCCAGGTGGAAAACATCTCGGTCTACGCCCGCGTTTCCCCTGAAAACAAGATCCGCATCGTCAAGGCCTGGCAGCGGAAGGGCCAGGTGGTATCCATGACCGGCGACGGCGTCAACGACGCCCCCGCCCTCAAGGCCGCCGACATCGGCTGCGCCATGGGCATCACCGGCACCGACGTGGCCAAGGGCGCCGCCGACATGACCCTCACCGACGACAACTTCGCCACCATCGTGGAGGCGGTCCGGGAGGGCCGGGGCATCTACGAGAACATCCGCAAGGTGGTGGCCTTCCTGTTGGGGACCAACATCGGCGAGGTGCTCACCGTCTTTTTCGCCATGATCTTCTGGCGCCAGAGCCCCTTCCTCTCGATGCAGCTGCTGTGGATCAACCTGGTCACCGACAGCCTCCCCGCCATCGCCCTGGGGATGGAGGCGGTGGACCCCGCCATCATGGACAAAAAGCCCAAGCCCAAGGACGAGGGGATCTTCGCCCACGGCCTGGGGGTCCAGGTGGTGCTCCAGGGGGTCATGTTCGCCGCCCTCTCCCTCCTTTCCTTCTGGATCGGCTGGCAGGCCACCGGCGTCACCACCGGCGGCCAGGCCATGGCCTTCATCACCCTGGCCGTCTGCCAGCTGGTGCAGGCCTACAATATGCGTTCCGCCCACTCCCTCTTTAAGATCGGCCCCTTCAGCAACCGCAACCTGAACCTGGCCTGCGGCGTTTCCCTGGCCATGATGCTGGTGGTGGTCTTTACCCCCCTCCACACCATCTTTGGCCTGATGGAGCTTTCCCCCGCCCTCTACGCCATCGCCTTCGGCCTCACCCTGGTGCCCCTGGTCATCATGGAGCTTTCCAAGGCGGTGGGCATCATCCGCCATCGGGACCACAGCTGATACGTTTTCTCTCCGCCGCGCCGCCGGAAGGCGCGAAAAACCGCAGCGTTTTAGCCGAGTCCGGGCAAGGAAGCATTGCCTGTGGCTGGCGATTTTGGACAGCTGGCAGCGTCAGAACGCCTTGACAACCACCAAGGGTGCCTGCGCCGTTCTTCCTTGCAGCTGCCGCAAAATCGCCGGGCCACAGGTGCTTCGCAGCCCTAACTTCAAATGGCCCCGGAGCCCCAGTAATATGCTCAGAGAGCGGCGCACTCACTCGCGCCTCAAAGAATCCTCTCTTACGGACAGAAAAAGGGCGCCTCAATACTTGATGTATTGGGGCGTCCTTTTGCGTTTGTTTGGTCCAAAAATCCTACGTCAGGGCCAACGTTTCCTTGCCCGGACTCGGCTTTGACGCTGCGGTTTTTGTTTTTTCCTTTTGCTTTATTTCAGGAATCCCGCCACGATCCTGGCCTCGGCCTCCTCCTCGGTGAGGCCCAGGGTCCGCAGCTTCAAAAGCTGCTCCCCGGCGATCTTGCCGATGGCCGCCTCGTGGATCAGGGCGGCGTCGTCGCTGTTGGCGGTCAGCTCCGGGGCGGCGGAAACCATCCCCTGGTCGGCGATGATGGCGTCGCACTCGGAATGGCCGGTGCAGCGGGTGTTGCCGATGATCCGGGAACGGTAATGCTGCTTGGAACGGCCCCGGGCCACCGAACGGGAGATCAGGTCCACCCCGGCGTCCTCCCCGTCCAGGGTCACCTGGAAATCGGTGCGGGCCTCCTGGTCCCCCTCGGTGAGGAGCCGCTCCCGGATGAGGAGCCTGGCCCCCTTGCCCACCACCCCGCTGGTGGTGCGGCTGCTCCGGTCCACCCCGCCGATCTGGCTGGTGTCCATCTCCAGGACGGCCCCCTCCCCCAGCACCACCTGGGTCACCGGGTCGATGGAGCGCAGGCCGGCGCCGCTGCCGGTGCCCACGTGCTTTTCCAGGTAGGTGACGTGGGCGTTCTTCTCCAGGAAGAAGCGGTGGATGCCGTTGTGGCGGGCGGCGTCCTCCCCGTCGGTGTGGACGCCGCAGCCGGCCACGATGGTGACGTCGGCCCCCTCCCCCACATAGAAGTCGTTATACACCAGGTCGTTGATGCTGCCGTGGGTGACGCAGGCGGGGATGGAAACCGTTTCCCCCCGGGTCCCCGGGCGGATGTGGATATCCAGCCCGGGCTTGTCCTTTTTCCCCTCGATGCGGATGTTCCGGGTGGACTGGCGGCCGGCGCAGCCCCCGTCCACCCGCAGGTTATAGGCCCCGGTGAAGGAGCCCGCCCAGTCGGAAACCTTCCGCAGAAGGTCCTGGGTGATGGCGTCAATGGCGCTCATAGGGAACCCCCCTCTCTGGGACAGGCCGGGCAGCCGCCCTGGCCCGCCATCAGCTCAGGCAGCAGCTCCCGGCCCGGCCCCTGCTTCTGGACCCTGCCGTCGGCCACCACCACCAATTCGTCGGCGATGGACAGGATCCTCTCCTGGTGGGAGATGATCACCAGGGAGCCGTTCAGGTCCCGGCGGATGTCCTGGAACACCTGGATCAGGTTCTGGAAGCTCCACAGGTCGATGCCCGCCTCCGGCTCGTCGAAGATGGAGAGGCGGGTGTGCCGGGCCAGGACGGTGGCGATCTCGATGCGCTTGATCTCCCCGCCGGAGAGGGTGGCGTCCACCTCCCGGTCGATATACTCCCGGGCGCAGAGCCCCACCCGGCCGAGGATGGCGCAGAGCTTATCCTCGTGGAGGTTGCCGCCGGAGGCCAGCTCCAGCAGGTCCCGGACGGTGAGGCCCTTGAACCGCACCGGCTGCTGGAAGGCGAAGCTGATGCCCATTCTGGCCCGCTGGGTCACGTCCAGGGGGGTGATGTCCTCCCCATCCAGGAGGATGCGGCCGGAGGAGGGGGTTTCCAGCCCCGCGATGATTTTGGCGATGGTGGTCTTGCCCCCGCCGTTGGGGCCGGTGATGACGGTGAGCTTGTCCTCCGCCACCGTCAGGTCCACCCCACGGAGAACCTGGGGCCCGTCGGGGGCCTCCCAGGTGATATTTTCCAATTTCAGCATATGGCGATGATCCCTTCTTTCAGGCGCGTTGGTTTCCCCCAGGGACGGGGGAAGGCGGGAGGGGGCTTCCCTTCCGCCTTTTTATGATAAATCTTCCCGGGGATAAAATCAATACCTTTTTGGTATTCTTTTCGTTTTCGGGGGGAGCCCCCCTGGAACCCCATTTCCTGCCCCGGCCTACTTCTTCTTCACCTGGAGGGCCCGGCTGGCGTTGAGGATGGCGATGACCGAAACCCCCACGTCGGCGAAGACCGCCTCCCACATATTGGCGGCGCCCAGGGCCCCCAGGAGCAGCACCAGGCCCTTCACCCCCAGGGCGAAGACGATGTTCTGGCGGACGATGGAGAGGGTCCTCCTGGCGATGCCGATGGCGTCGGCGATTTTGGAGGGGGCGTCGTCCATGAGGACGATGTCCGCCGCCTCGATGGCGGCGTCGGAGCCCAGGCCCCCCATGGCGATGCCCACGTCGGCCCGGGAGAGGGCCGGGGCGTCATTGATGCCGTCCCCCACAAAGGCCAGCTTGCCCTTGGGGGATTTTTCCTGGAGCAGCTTTTCCACCTGCCGGACCTTATCCGCCGGGAGGAGCTGGGTGTGGACCTCGTCCAGCCCAAGCTCCCGGGCCACGCTCTCCCCCACTTCCCTGGCGTCGCCGGTGAGCATCACCGTCTTGCGGACCCCCAGGGCTTTCAGGGCGGAGATGGCCTCCTTAGCGTCGGGCTTCACCTCGTCGGAGATGACGATGTGGCCCAGGTAGGCGCCGTCCACCGCCACATGGACGGTGGTGCCCACCCGGTGGCAGGGGTGCCAGGCCGCCCCCACCTCTTCCATAAGCTTGTCGTTGCCGGCGCAGACGATCCTGCCGTCCACCACCGCCCGGACCCCGCGGCCGCTCAGCTCCTCCACATCCCGCACCCGGGAGGGGTCCAGCTCCCTGCCCCAGGCCTCCCGGATGGACCGGGAGATGGGGTGGTCGGAATAGCTCTCCGCCAGGGCCGCCAGCTCCAGCAGCTGCCCCTCGTCCGCCTGGTCGGGGTGGACGGCGGTGACGTTGAACACCCCCTTGGTGAGGGTGCCGGTCTTGTCAAAGACCACCACCTCGGTGCCCGCCAGGGCCTCCAGGTAGTTGCCCCCCTTCACCAGGATGCCCAGCCGGGAGGCCCCGCCGATGCCGCCGAAAAAGCTCAGGGGCACCGAGATCACCAGGGCGCAGGGGCAGGAGATCACCAGGAAGATCAGGGCCCGGTGGACCCCCTCGCTCCAGCTGACGTCGGTAAGGAGAGGGGTCAGCACCGCCAGCAGCACCGCCGCCCCCACCACGGCGGGGGTGTAGTACCGGGCGAATTTGGTGATGAAGTTCTCGGCCTTGGCCTTTTTGCTGCTGGAATTCTCCACCAGGTCCAGGATCTTGGCCACGGTGGACTCCCCGAAGGGCTTGGTGACCTGGACCCGGAGCAGGCCGCTCTGGTTGATGCAGCCGCTGACCACATCGTCCCCGGGGGCCACGTCCCGGGGGAGGGCCTCGCCGGTGAGGGCCTTGGTATCCATGGCGGAGGCGCCCTCCAGCACCACCCCGTCCAGGGGGACCTTCTCCCCGGCCTTGATGACGATGGTATCCCCCACCGCCACCTCCTCCGGGTCCACCTGGACCAGCTTCCCGTCCCGCTCAATGTTGGCGTAATCGGGGCGGATGTCCATGAGGGCGGCGATGGACTGGCGGGAACGCCCCACGGCGTAGCTCTGGAACAGCTCCCCCACCTGGTAGAAGAGCATCACCGCCACCGCCTCCAGGTATTCCCCGGTGAAGAAGGCCCCCACCGTGGCCAGGGCCATGAGGAAGTTCTCGTCAAAGACCTGGCCGTTCCGGATATTCCGGACCGCCCGCCACAGCACGTCCCAGCCGATGACCCCGTAGGGCACCAGGCAGAGGACCAGCTTCTGCCACCCCTGGACCGGGGCCAGCATCGCCCCCGCGAAAAGGACGGCGCTGACGAGGATCCGGGCCAGGGTCTTTTTCTGCTTGCCGCTCATGGAAATCCGCCTCCTGTGTCATTTTTCTCTGGATGGAACCGGGGCGGCCCGCCGGCCGCCCCCTGTCAGCGGTGGATGACGCAGTCCGGCTCCACCTTTTTGCAGACCCGGACGATCTCGTCCATCACGGCCTCGAAGCGGCTGTCCTCCGCCTCCACCGTCAGCTTCTGGGTCATGAAGCTCACCGAGGCGTCCGAAACCCCGTCGATCTTCTTGATGGCGTTCTCCATTTTGGCGGCGCAGTTGGCGCAGTCCAGGTCGGTGAGCTTGAAGGTCTTTCTCATGGCTGAAATCCCCTTTCCAAAACTACGGCTTCCATCATTCCGAGATATGCTCCATCCCCTGGCCGATGATGGTGCGGACATGGGCGTCCGCCAGGGAATAGAACACCGTCTTGCCCTGGCGGCGGTACTTCACCAGCTTGCTCTTTTTCAGCACCTGGAGCTGGTGGGAGATGGCGGACTGGGTCATCCCCAGAAGCTGGGCGATGTCGCAGACGCACATCTCCGACTCGAACAGCACATAGAGGATGCGGATGCGGGTGGAGTCCCCGAAGATTTTGAACAGCTCCGCCAGGTCAAAGAGGGCGTCCTCCTGGGGCATCTCCCGGTTGACCTTCTCCACGATGTCCTCATGGACGTGCATGAACTCGCACTTGGGGGCTTCCTTCCGGCTCATCTTCAATCATCCTTTCATATGAGCTATTGTTCATTTATTATTATATGCCGTCCCGCCCGCCTTGTCAATAGCCGGAGGAAATATTTCCCCAAGGAAAAAGGCGCGGCAATCCCCAAAGGGATTGCCGCGCCCTGCCGGCGGATGCTTTATGATCGGAGCTCCCCCGAAACGGCCCCGTCCCCGGGGAGGGGGATTTCCGGCATCAGCTCGTCGGAGATGACCCGGAGCATCTGCTCCAGCTTTTCCACGTCCTCCTGGGGGAACCGCCGGCGGATCCGGCCCATCACCGTCCGGACGTAGTCGTAGGAAATGCCGTAGTATTCCATGTACTTTTCGGTGACCACCAGGTGGTATTCCCGCTTGTCCTCGGTGCTGCGCTCCTTTTTCAGGTAGCCCTTGCGGATGAGGCTGGCCACCTTGTAGGCGGCGTTGGCCTGGCTGATCTGGACAAAGTAGGCGAACTGGTTGATGGTGGGGCGCCCCAGGGCGTAGATGACCTCCATGCAGAAGGTTTCCACCGCCGTCAGGGTGGCCTCCCGGTTCTCAAAGCGGTTGAAAATCTTTTTGTAAAGATTCAGCTTGAATTTGGTGCATACCCGGTTGAAGGCTTCCTCCAGCACAGGCCCTCCGCCCCCTTACCATTTTTATTATTCTGATGATACCACAAACTGCGGTCTAAAAAAAGAGCAGAGGGAAGGCCCCTCTGAACCCCTTTTTCTGCCCCGCCGGGTTTTGGCTTAAATAGTTTACTCCGGTCGCACCGGAAGTCCGGGCTTGTTTTACCTTGTGCCATGGGAAGTATTTGTGGTTTGAGAATTTGTCAGACAGACGTCCGACGCCGGTGTCGCCACTTTCTTGATCAAAA
>CAJFUT010000120.1 GCA_904420255.1 uncultured Angelakisella sp.
CCGGAGTAATACCAGAAAGAGGCCCCGCGCGGCGGATTCTTTGGTTACTTTCTTCTGATCAAGAAAGTAACATATTCGGCGTTGCGCTTCGAGCGGAACAAAAACAGAAAGAAGCGCGGCGGTGCAGAAATCAGTATCCCTGCGCAGCAGAAAAAGGGAACGCGGGGAACTCCCCGCTTTAGATAGCCTCCACGAACTTGACCCCCTGGACGTCGCTGGCGATGGCCAGCATCTCGGCGTGGTCCCGCTTGACATTGGAGCGCAGCAGCATCACCGCCGCCACCTGGGCGTCGGAGGCGTTGCTGGATTTGGTGATCTCCATTTCGGTGACCCGGATATTCTGGGCCCGCAGCTTGGAAATAAAGACGCTGATGTCCCCGATGGCGCCGAATTCCACATAGAGCTCCACGATCTTGGATTTGGAGAGGACGTAGTTATCCAGGCGGTGGAGGGCGGCGGAAACGAACCAGATGGCCACGCAGGTGATGATGGCCGCCTCATAGAAGCCGATGCCGATGGCGAGGCCCATGCAGGCGGAGGCCCAGAGCCCCGCGGCGGTGGTGAGGCCCTTCACCTGGTGGCGGCCGGTGACGATGATGGTGCCGGCCCCCAAAAAGCCGATGCCGCTGATCACCTGGGCCCCCAGCCGGGCGGGGTCGCCGGTGTTGTAGAACTGGACGATATACTGGTTGGTGAGGATGGCCAGGGCGGAGCCCAGGCAGACCAGGATATGGGTGCGGAACCCGGCCGGGCGGCCCTTCCTCCCCCGCTCCATGCCGATGACGCCGCCGCAGAGGATGGCCATCAGGAGGCGCAGGATGATGGAAAACCAGTTGACCTCGTGGATCAGCTGGGACCACTGCTCGTAACTTTCGATGCTCAGCATGACGACTCTCCCCCTCCGGGCGGCGGGACGCCGTCCGGCAAAACCAGTATATATGGTTTAGCGTAGCACAAACTCCCCCCCGCGTCAAGGAATCTTATAGAAAAAGCACCAGTTTTTTGCCAGGGTCCAACCGGCGTTTCATCCTTTTTGACGGCGGGGCCTCCCCGGAGGGCTTCCCGGGCCGCCGGGGAGGGCAGAAAACCGAGGTTTCCGGCGGCGGAGGGGGGCTCTTTGGGGAAAATCCGCCTTTCCGCCGCCCCACCGGGAACCGCCCCGGAAAACCGGCCTTGCCTTCCCCCGCCGGGCCGGGCTATAATAAGGCCAGGCGCAAAGCGCCGAATCGGCGGCCGCGGCCGCTCAAAATCAAAGGAAACCCTTTTATGGACACAGACCGATTGTACCGATTGACCAAGGAGGACGCCCCCAAGATCATCCGCATCCTCACCGAATGCTTCCGGGAGGACCCCCTCTACCAGAAGCTGATCCCCAGGGAGGAGGTGCGGGAAAGGGCCCTGCCCGGGCTGTTCCGGTGCGACGCCGAGGAGCTGCTGGGGAGCTGCGACGTCTTTGCCGACAGCCCCGAGGTCAACGGCCTGATGATTGTGGACGACGAGAACGAGCCCTGGAGCCCCCTCCAGTACTACACCGAGGAGGCCTACTACGCCCTGAAGGCCGACGCCATCGTCGCCATGGAGGACTGGAGCCTGCGGACCCTGTGGAACTTCATCCTGGGGCGCAAGTACCTCAGCGGGGAATGGACCGACGACCTGAAGGACCCCCGCCAGCTCCACATCATCTACTTTGCCGTGCGGCCCCAGTGCCGGGGCACCGGCCTGGCCCGGAAGCTCATGACCCCGGTGCTGGATTACGCCGACAGCCACGGCTGCGCCGTTTCCCTGGAAACCCACAACCCCCGGAACCTGGAGCTGTACCGCCACTACGGCTTCCTCCTCTTCCAGACCATGCGGCGGCACCTGGACCTGAAGCAGTACTGCCTGGTACGGCCCCCCAAGGGCCGGGAGGAGGGGCTGGCCCTCCCGGCCGCCCATGCCGGGGGAAGCGCCGTCCCCCTCCCCCAGGCCACCTGACCCCCCGCCCCGGCGCAAAGGAAGCAAAGCCCCCCGCTTGCCAGCGGGGGGCTTTTTCTGTGTGGATTAAGCCCATCAGAGAGCGGGGCACTCATTTGCGATGTGCAAAACGCTTCTCACGGACTCGCCCGCGGGGGCTCCCCCGCGTCAGACCTTGACCCCCACCCGGTAGCCGGTGTGGATGGCGTCGAAAATCTTGCCGGGCTTCACCGCGTCGCCCACCTCATAGACCTCCTTGCCGGCGGCCTTCAGCTCGTCGTAGAGGGCGGTGTTGGGGTGGAAGCCCAGGGCCAGGATAACGGTGTCCGCCTCCAGGGTTTCCTCCCCCTTGGGGCCGCGGACCAGGGCGCCGCCGTCCAGGACCTCCTCCAGGCGGGTTTCGGTGAGGATCCGCATATCGGTTTTGGCGATGCGCTCGCTGTAGGCCAAAAAGTCGGTGACGGCCACGTCCTTCATGATCTTGGGCAGCATCTCCACCAGGGTGACGGCGTGGCCGTTCTCGGCCAGGTCCAGGGCGGTTTCGGTGCCCACCAGGCCGCCGCCGATGACCACCACCCGCTTGCCCACGGGCTTGGCGCCGTTGATGGCGCTGAGGCAGTCCACGGCGATGGGTTTCTCCACGCCGGGAATCCGGGGGATGATGGGGGTGGAGCCGGTGGCGCAGACCACCGCGTCGTAGCCCGCCAGGGCGGCGGCGTCGGCCTTCTCATGGAGCACCGGCACCCCCAGCTTCTTGAGGGCGGTGATCTGGTACTCCATAAAGGGCCGGATGTCCGCCTTGAACTCGGGGGCCGCCGCCTCGTGGAGGAGGCCGCCTTCCTTGCGCTCCTCATAGACGGTGACGTCGTGGCCACGCTCCTTCATCACCCGGGCGGCCTCCATGCCGGCGGGGCCGGCGCCCACCACCGCCACCTTCTTGGGGGTTTTGGCGGGCTGGGGCTTCAGCTCCCCTTCCCGGCTGATCACCGGGTTCAGGGCGCAGGTGACGGCCTTGTACTGGAAGAAGGTGCGCTCCAGGCAGCCCTCGTTGCAGCGGATGCAGGGGCGGATGTCCTCGGGGCGGCCCTCCTCGGCCTTCCGGGGCCATTCGGGGTCGGCCCACAGGGGACGGCCCAGCCCCACAAAGTCCCCCTTGCCCGAGGCGATGATCTCCTCGGCGTACTGGGGCAGGGTGATGGAGCCGGAGGCGATGACCGGCACGCTGACTTCCTTCTTGATGGCCTCGGCAGCCCAGGTGTTGTGGCAGACGGGGATGGCCATGGGGGTCACCTGGTGGATCATGGTGTGGTGGTCGCCGCCGGAGATGTGGAAGGCGTCGATGCCCTCCTTCTCCAGGGCTTTGGCCAGGGCGATGGTGTCCTCGATGGGGAAGCCGTCCGGCTCGTAGTCGGTGCCGGAAAGGCGGATGGTGACGGGGAAGTCCGGCCCCACCTTTTTGCGCACGTCCCGGGCGATCTCCAGGTAAATCCGCATCCGGTTCTCCAGGCTGCCGCCGTAAAGGTCGGTGCGGTGGTTGGTGGTGGGGGAGAAGAAGTTGGTCAAGAGGTACCCGTGGGCCCCGTGGATCTCCACCAGCTCGAAGCCGGCGATTTTGGCCCGGAGGGCGGCGTCCCCGAAGGCGTGGACAATGTCCTGGATCTCCGGGATGGTGAGGACGTGGGGCACCGCCTGGACGCCGTACTGGTCCCAGAGCTTGGGCCAGGGGATGGCGGAGGGGGCGCAGATGGGCTGGGTGCCCAGGAACTTCTGGCGGCCGCAATGCTCGATCTGGATGGCGGGGACGGCGCCGCATTCCCGGATATTCTCGGCCAGCCAGGCAAGGCCGGGGATATGCTCGTTGTTGGAGATGCCCAGATGGCAGTGGGCGGACTTGGCGCCGATGTCGTCCACATAGGCGTATTCCACGATGATGCATCCGGCGCCGCCGGCGGCCTGGTCCCGGTAATAGCGGATCAGCCGCTCCGAAACGGTGCCGTCCTTGTTGCTCATCCCCGAGGACTGGGGCGCCTTGAGGATGCGGTTCTTGAGGGTCAGGGTTCCGATCTTTCCAGGGGCGAACAGGTGAGGGAACATCTTGGGCATAGGTACAAACCTCCTTGCGTCTGCTTTCCCGGGGCGGGAGAGCCTCCCTTGCCCTCCCGGCGGCGGGATCCTCCGGGCCTTGCCGGCCCTTCCAAAATTTAGGATAAACCATTTGACAAACTTTGGACAATATCCTATGATACAGATGTATCATTCTTTTGGAAGGGAGGGCCTCCCCATGGAATCGGCCTTCGAGGTGCCGGTGAATTTTTTCCTGGAAGGGGACCTGGCGGCCCACCGGGACTTCATCCTGGAAAACGGCCCGCCCCCCATCTCCTTCCCCTCGGGGGCGATGGTCAGCGCCATCGGGGAAACCCCCGGGCGGTGCTATTACCTCCTGGAGGGGATGGTGAAGGTCTTTACCATCAATTCCCAGGGCTATGTCCGCCTCCTGGGCTACCACCGGGAGGACACCGTCTTTGTCCTGGACGGCCTGCGGGGGAATGAGCCCTGCGTGGTCGCCATCCAGGCCATCACCCCCCTGCGGGTGGTGCCCATTCCCCCGGGGGAGCTGCGGCGGCTGGGGCGGCTCTCCCCGGATTTCGCCCTGGACCTGGCCCTCTTTGTGGGGGATACCCTCCGCCTTATGTGCTTCGATGCCGAAAACCAGAGCATCTGGGACGTTTCCACCCGGCTGGCCAACTTCCTCTGCCTCTATATGAAAAGCCGGGATTACCGGGCCAACCGCTGCGTCCCCATGACCCAGGAGAACCTGGCCTCGGCGGTGAACGCCTCCCGGGTCCAGGTGGCCCGGGTCTGCGCCCGCCTCCGCCGGGCGGGGGTCCTGGAAACCGGGCGGCGGCGCGTGGTCATCCGGGATGAGGAGGCCCTGCGGGCCCTCAGCCGGTTCTGACCCATCTGTTCCCAAAGGAGGTTCCCCCATGCTGGCCATCCTTTCCCCCGCCAAGCGCATCCGCCCCTGCCCCTGCCCCTACGGGCTGGCCCCCACCCGCCCGGCCTTCCGGAAGGAGGCGGCGGAGCTGGGGGAGCT
Organism: uncultured Angelakisella sp.; assembly: GCA_904420255.1. Classification (GTDB taxonomy): domain Bacteria; phylum Bacillota; class Clostridia; order Oscillospirales; family Ruminococcaceae; genus Angelakisella. Next base: position 5,048 of record CAJFUT010000120.1, read on the forward strand.
GCTCCGGGGCTATTCCCCCTGGCAGCTGGAAAGCCTCCTGGGGGTCAGCCCGGAGCTGGCCCTGGACGCCTTCGCCCTCTGCCAGGGCTTTGACGCCGCCGCCCCCGGCTCCCCGGCCCTGCTGGCCTACCAGGGCCTTGCCTACTGGAACCTGGACCCCGGCGGCTTCTCCCGGGAGGACCTGCTGGCGGCCCAGGAGCGGCTGCGGATCCTCTCCGCCCTCTACGGGGTGCTGCGGCCCCTGGACGGCATCTCCCCCCACCGGCTGGACTTCCTGGCCAGGCTGCGCCCGGAGGGGAAGACCCTCTACCGCTGGTGGGGGGAGAAAATCTGCCGGGAGCTGTTTTCCGCCGGGGAGCCGGTGGTGAACCTCTGCTCCGGGGAGTACGCCAGGGCGGCGGCCCCCTGGCTGGGGCCGGGGGATGTTTTCCTGACGGTGCGGTTCCTCCAGCGCCGGGGCGGGCGGCTGGTGACCCGCCCCACCGCCGCCAAGGCGGCCCGAGGGCAGATGGCCCGGTGGCTGGTGCTGGAGCGCCTCACCCGGCCGGAGGAGCTGACCGCCTTCTCCTGGGAGGGCTACCGCTTCTCCCCCGGGCTTTCCCACAGCCTGGAATA
>CAJFUT010000121.1 GCA_904420255.1 uncultured Angelakisella sp.
CCGGAGTAATACCAGAAAGAGGCCCCGCGCGGCGGATTCTTTGGTTACTTTCTTCTGATCAAGAAAGTAACATATTCGGCGTTGCGCCGCGACCGGAACAAAAACAGAAAGAAGCGTAATGTTTCAGAAAAATGGGGGGCCAGGGGCCTGCCCCTGACTAGAGGTAGCGTTCCCGGTTAGGGTTGTAGCGGGAAAATTTTCCACTGCGGCGCTTGCGCTTGTTGATCTGCACCAGCAGGGCGGAGTAGAGGACGATGAAGGTGATGACAAAGAGGACGACGAATTTGAACCAGAAGGTGTGGACCGCCGCCTGGACCCACCCCAGGGCGGTGAGGATTTGGGAGGCCTCCACCCGGCGGGTGGTCATGAGGGGCACGGCGCCGATCTCCTCGTCGGCCAGGTAGAGCCGGAGCCACCCCGCCTGGACCCCCTTGTCCACCGGGGCGGCGATGGCCTCGGGGAGGTCGTACTGGTACTGGATGCTGGTCAGGTCCACCTCGTTGGGCATGAGGGTCATGAAGTCCTCGGCGGTTTCCAGGGGCATATAGTCGGTTTCAAAGGAATACCGCACCGGGATTTCCTCCATGATCTCCCCCTTCTGCATCACGGTGCGCACCGAGAAGCTGTCGAAGGCCCACTGGTAAAGCTGGGTGGTTTCCCGGTAGAGGGTGTCCCGGGTGTTTTCCCCGGCGGGGATGCCCAGCAGCACCAGGAGGTAATTGTACCCCTGGGAGGAGGCCATGGAGACCACCGCCCCCTCCTCCCCGGAAACGGCGCTGATGAAGCCCCCCTCCACCGGGGCGTAGTAGTATTCGCTGGAGGTGGACATCATGGCGTTGGTGTAGCTGAACTGGTTGAGGGTGTCGTGGATATTGGTGGGGCCGATGTCGTAGCTGCGGGTCTGGAGCATTTCCCGGAGGATGTCGTTCTCCATCACCGCCTGGAAGATGATGGCCATGTCCCGGGGGGTGGTCCAGCTGGATTCGGCCGGGTCGTCGTCATGGAAGCCCGCCGGGTCGGCGAAGGAGGTGGCGGTGCAGCCCAGCTGGGCCGCCTTGTCGTTCATCATGTCGGCGAAGTGGCCCAGGCTCCCGTCCCCCACGTAGTCCCCCAGCATCAGGGTGGCCTCGTTGGCCGACTGGAGCAGCATGGAATAGAGAAGCCCCCGGATGGAAACCTCCTCCCCCTGGAGGATGCCCCCCAGGTTGGCGCTGCCGTAGACCAGGTTCTGGATGTAGAGGGAGAGGGAGGCCGTCTCGTCGTCCAGGCTCAGGCCGTTTTCCTCCATATAGTCCACCGTCACCAGGGCGGTCATGAGCTTTGCCAGGTACCCGGTTTCATACTGCTGGTCCGGGTTTTTCTCGTAGATCACCTGGTTGGTGTCCACGTTGATGAGGTAGGCCCCCTGGGCGGTGGGCTCGAAGGAGGGGGTGTAGGCGGCCAGGGCGGCGGCGGGGGCCAGCATCGCCGCCGCCAGCCCCAGGGCCAGCAGCCCCCTGAGAGGGCGGAAAAAGCTTTTCATGGACTTTTCCTCCTTTATCCTGTAAAATGGTTGAGAGCCATTGTCGATTCATGGTTTATCCAGAGTATAGCACAGATTCCTTTTTTATCCTACCATGAAATTATGAACAGTGAAAAACAGGGCCATACAGACAAAAGGGCCGGGAAGGCCGGAGGTGCGGGATGATCTATTTTACCGGGGATATGCACGGGGACCGGGGGCGGTTCGACGCCTGGAAGCTCCGCTGGCTGGGGAAGAAGGACGCCCTGGTGGTCTGCGGGGATTTCGGCTTCCTGTGGAACGGCTCCCGGGAGGAGCAGGAGGTGCTGGAGTGGATCGGCCGGCGGAAATACGACGTCCTCTTCCTGGAGGGGACCCACGACAACCTGGACCTGCTGGAGCGCTACCCGGTGGAGGAGTGGAACGGGGGCCTTACCCACCACATCTGCGGCAACCTCCGGCACCTGATCCGGGGGCAGGTCTTCACCATCCAGGGCAAGACCCTCCTGGCCGTGGGGGGCGGGGAGAGCCGGGACGCCGCCTTCCGGGAGCGGGGGGTGAACTGGTGGCCCCAGGAGCTGCCGGACCTCAGGGAGGTGGAGGAATGGTGCCGCCGCCTGGACGCCCTGGACTGCCGGGTGGACTATGTGGCCTCCCACCAGGCCCCCACCACGGTGGATTCCTGCATCACCGGCACGGTCTGCGAGGCCACCGCCCTGACGGTCTTTCTGGACCGCTTCCAGCAGGACTGCGACTTCGGCCGGTGGTTCTTCGGCTCCTACCACGAGAACCGCTTCATCCCGCCCAAGTATCATTGTTTGTTTGACCAGGTGCTCCCCGAGAGTAAGGCCCGGTAGCCCGGGCGGGCAAGTCCGTGAGCTTACGGTTTGCACATCGCTGGTTTGTGCGCCGCTCTTTGAGGGCCGGAGGCCCCCACCCTATTGCACCGTCGCGCTTCATTCTAATTTTTGTTCCGCTCGCAGCGCAACGCCGACGATGTTACTTTCTTCGTCAGAAGAAAGCAACCAAAGACTGACCAAGGGGTAAACCCCTTGGAATCTCTTTTTCTGCCCCGCCGGATTTTCTCTTAAATAGTTTACTCCGGTCGGACCGGAAGTCCGGGCCTCACTTTCTCTGCCGAGAGAAAGTGACAAAGAGCGGCCGGGGAGCCCCCCGGGCCCCCGTGCGAAGCGACAGCCATCCAGCGGGGGA
>CAJFUT010000122.1 GCA_904420255.1 uncultured Angelakisella sp.
CCAGGGGAAAACCGTCTATCTGGAGGCGGACATCGACCTGACCGGCGTGGATTTTGCCCCCATCCCCACCTTCGGCGGCACCTTCGAAGGGCAGGGCCACACCATCTCCGGGCTGTCCCTCACAGGCAGCGGCAACGCGCGGGGTCTGTTCCGGTACATACAGCCCGACGGTGCCGTGCGGGACCTCCATGTTTCGGGCAGCATCGCCCCCAGCGGCCGCGAAAACACCCTGGGCGGCCTGGCGGGGGAGAACCGGGGGACCATCACAAACTGCTCCTTTTCCGGGACGGTGAGCGGGGCGGACAGCGTCGGCGGCCTGGTGGGCGTCAACGAGGCCCAGGGGCGGCTTATCAACTGCTCCTTTTCCGGCTCGGTTACCGGGGAGCACTATGTGGGCGGTATCGCCGGGCAGAACTACGGCTCCATCGTCCAGTGCGGGAACAGCGGCAGCATCAACACCACCGAGGTGGACGCGGAGCTGAACCTGGACAATCTGAATCAGGAGCGGCTCAACGCCGCGGAGAATGTGCCGGTCTGCACCGACATCGGCGGTATCGCCGGGTTTTCCTCCGGCATCCTCCAGAGCTGCGTCAACACCGGGGCGGTGGGGTATGCCCATGTGGGCTACAACATCGGCGGCATTGTGGGCCGGCAGTCCGGCAATCTCAACGGCTGCGCCAATTCCGGGACGGTTTTGGGCCGGAAGGATGTGGGCGGCGTCGCGGGGCAGCTGGAGCCGGAGGTGCGGCTGCTCTATGAGGAGGGGAAGCTGGGTCAGCTGATGGATGAGCTGGATACCCTCAGCAGCCTGATCCGCCGGACCGGGGAGGATATCCAGGATTCCTCGGATGAACTTTCAAAGCGGATGCGGGACCTTCAAGACCAGGCCGAGGATGTCCGGGATGCCGTCGATGACCTGGCGGCCTGGGCCGGGGACCTGGCCGACGAGGCCGCCGGTGTGATCAGGGACCTGTCTGACCGGATTTCCCGGCTGATTGAGAAGCTGCTCTCCATCCTGGAGGACGCCGTGGGTGCCGCGGACCTGGCGGAGAAGCTGGCCGGCCGGCTGGAGGAGGCCGCCCGGCAGGCACAGGAGGCGGGGGAGCTGTCCCCCGAGGGGGTGGAACAGCTTCTGAAAGCTGCGGAAGCCCTGCGCGCCGCTGCCCGGGATGTCCGGGAGGCGGCGGAGCGGCTTGAGGCGGCAGAGGAACGCCTGCGCAACGCCCTGGGGGATCGGGAGCAGACGGCGGCGGCCCTGGAGGAGGCGGCGGACGCGGCCGGGCGGCTCATGGAAGCTCTCTCAAGGATGGGGGATGCGGCGGCCCAGGCGGCGGGATCATGGGGCGGAGGCGGCGCCGGTATGGCCCAGGAGGACCTTGCCGCGCTGCGGGCTGCCCTGGCCGCTGTGAGCGCCAGCCTGGAGAAGGTGGAAACCACCATTACCGCCAACCCGGGCGGCGGCCGGGGGATAGGGGCCGCGCTGCGGGAGGCCTTTTCCGATCTGCTGGACGATGGGGATGACCTGATGGATGCCATGTCCGACGCTTCGGACCTCTTGCTGGAGGACATGGAGGACATCAATGAGCAGCTCGGTGCCGTCACCGATCTGTTTCAGGATATTCTGGATGGTTCCGACGAGGAATTTGAGGACCGGTTTGAGGATGTATCCGACCAAGCGTCTGAAACCACGGATACAGGATATTTGTCCGGCGCCCGGAATGACGGCGTCGTAGAAGGCGACATCAATGTGGGCGGTATCGTGGGGGCCATGGCCATTGAGTACGACTTTGACCCGGAGGACGACCTGGTCCGGGAGGGGGACCGCTCTTTGGACTTTCGTTATCAGGTCCGGGCTGTGGTCCTCTCCTGCGTCAATACAGGGGAGATCACCGGAAAACAGGACCATGTCGGCGGCATCGCCGGCCTGATGGACCTGGGACGGGTGAGCGGCTGTGAAAGCTACGGCGCCGTCACCAGCACCGACGGCGATTATGTGGGCGGCATCGCGGGGGCTTCCTGGGGCAGCATCCGGGACAGTTGGAGCAAGTGCCGCCTGTCCGGTCAGGACTACGTGGGCGGCGTGGCCGGCTTGGGGGCCACCCTGGTAAACTGCCATACCCTGGTGACCATCGATGAGGGCTCCGCCTATCTGGGCGCTGTGGCGGGGGATGTGGACGACGGCGGCACCGTGTCCGGCAACACCTTTACCAGCGAGAACCTGGGGGCGCTGGACGGCATCAGCTATGCCGGGAAGGCGGAGCCGGTGGATTTCGATGCCCTGTGCGCCACGGAGGGCGTGCCGGAGCTGTTTTCCCGGATGGAGCTGACCTTTGTGGCCGATGGAACCACCGTAGCCGTGATTCCTTTCCGGTACGGGGAGGGGATCGAATCCCTGCCGGAGCTCCCGGCGAAGAAGGGGTACTCCGCGTCCTGGCCGGACCTGGATTATACCCATCTGACTGCCGGCCGGACCTTGGAAGCGGAGTATACACCCTACACCTCCGCCCTCACCGACGGCGGGGAACTGCCGGAGATCCTGGTGGACGGCAGCTTCAGCAGCCGGGCGGAGGTCTCCCACATAACGGAGGCCGTGACCTGGACCGATGACCGGGGGCAGACCCGCGCCGGAACCGCCTATATCGTCAGAGTGACCGACCCGGATCTGGAGCAGGTGTCCTACACGGTCCATTGCCGCCTGCCGAACCCTGGCAGACGCTGCGCGCTGTGGGTACAGGATGAAAACGGCTGGTCACAGGCAGATTTTGAGATTGACGGACAGTATCTGCTGCTTACCAGCCAAACCGAGGAGATCACCTTCTGCATTACGGAGCGGTTCAGCAGCCCCTTCGCGTGGATTGCCGCCGGAACAGGCTCTCTGCTGCTTCTGGCTGTCATTCTCCGGGCCCTGCGCCGCCCGGGGAAAAAGCCCCGGTAAGCCCGAGCATGGAAGGCGGCCCGGCGCGGCATGAAAATGCAGTCGTCGCCCAGAGCGCAAAATGCTTCCAAGGGCTGTAGCGGGCGGCGGAGAAGGGACGCCGGGGAAAAGCGGCTGAGGGGCAGGATGGTCAGGGAAGATGCCTCCGGAGCCGCGGAGCGGCTCACCCGGCCGGCAGGGGAGGGCAGCCGGACGTGGGCCGCGTCAACGGCCGCCACCGCGCGGCCCGCCTCCCCTGTACCGGGGATGAATACCCCCGCCAGGGGATTTGGGGGACCTGTGCCGGCTGGGACGGCTTCTCAAAACGGGAAGCCCCGCAGGGCCTGCCTCCCTGTGCCCATGTGGGGTCACTTATGAAAAGGCGCGCAGCAGGTTTTCCACAAAGGCTTTTACAAGGCCGTAGATGGAGTACTGGGTGTAGTCCACATGGGCCGCTTCCATGGCTGCCAGTTGTTTTTCCGTGTGGGAGGTGTAGGGGTATACGCCGAACAGGAAGGGGAAAAAGGCGTAGAGGAAGGCCTGGACCTCATCCGCGGCCATATTGGGAAAGGACTTCACCAGGCAGCGGGTGACCGCCCGCAGCGCGCCGGCATATGCCTGCTTGAAGGCCACCAGATTTTCCAGCCGGCTGTTCCCCTCCATGTCATAGAGGTTCATGCTCATCAGCTTCAGCATACAGCCCCGTTTCTCCAGGATGCGGGCCATCGCATCCGCGAACCGCTCCGTGGACATGGGACCCTCCTGCCGGGCCAGCTCCTCCAGATCCGCGCTCCACCGCTCATGCTCCCGCTGGAGCAGGGCCAGGAAGATTTCCTCCTTGGTCTGAAAATAGTTGTAGATGGAGGTGCGGGTAAAGGAGGTCCTGGCCCCGATGTCCCGGAACCCCATGGCCTCATAGAGGGCGGCGCAGGCATCGAGGATCTCTTCCTTCCTGGCGTTGGTCAGTTCTTCCGATCCCTTGGGCATGGCCGCCTCACAGTCCCAGGACGGACCTGGCCCAGGCCGCCGCGCCGCTGTTCACCAGCTTGCCCCGCTTCCAGTTTGCCTTGGGGCAGTGGGCCTCCAAGCTTTTTTCCGCCTTGCCGATTCCGCTTCCTCCGGAGGTGGCGAAGGGGATCACCGTCCTGCCGGAGAAATCATAGCTCTCCAGAAAGGTGTCCACAATCCGGGGCTCCACATACCACCAGATAGGGAAGCCCACGAATACCGTGTCGTACTGCTCCATATTCTCCACCGGCCCGGCGATGGCGGGGCGGCAGGCCGGGTCGCTCATCTCCTTTGTGCTGCGGCTTTTCTTGTCCATCCAGTTCAGGTCCGCGCCGGTGTAGGGCACCTCCGGACGGATCTCATAGAGGTCCGCGCCTACAGCCTGGGCGATTTCTCTTGCCGCCCGGGCGGTTACGCCGCTGGCGGAAAAATAGGTGACCAGTATTTTGCTCATTTCATATCCCTCTGTTTCAGTCTTACAGCTCAATCAGCTCGTACTCCCGGGAGCCGAAGCCCAGGTCGGCGGCCGCCTCGATGGTGTGGATGCCGTTGCGGCTGTTTACCCGCTCCATGAAGTGCTCCTTGCCGGGGTCGTCGGAGCTCACCACCAGGTCGATGCAGGCCTGGTCGATGGCCACCGGGTCCAGGGAGGCCAGGATGCCGATGTCCTTCATGCAGGGG
>CAJFUT010000123.1 GCA_904420255.1 uncultured Angelakisella sp.
CATGGGGGGACTGGTCCCCCCGTGAGGGCCGACCTGCCCCGAAGGGGCGAACTTTCCGCAGAAAGTTCTCGGCCCTTGGGGGCCCTTCCGGGCCCCCAAGGAGTAAAGCTTGAACCAGCGATTCACGAACCGCAGCTTATGGACCTAAAAAAGAGTCACTCTGATAACCCCCTCCAGCCCCTGGATGGCCTCGGCCACCGCCTGGGCGGCGGGGCCGTCCAGGTCCAGCATGGTGTAGGCCAGGTCCTTCTTGGACTTGTTGGTGAGGTTGTCGATGTTGAGGCCCGCCCCGGCCACCGCCCCGGAGATGCCGGAGATCATGGCGGGGATGTTCCGGTGGATGACGCAGATGCGGGCCCCGGCGGTCCTGGGCATGGCCAGGTCCGGGAGGTTCACCGAGTTTTTCACATTGCCGTTTTCCAGGTAGTCCATCAGCTCCCGGGCGGCCATCCGGGCGCAGTTGTCCTCGCTCTCGGGGGTGGAGGCCCCCAGGTGGGGGATGGCCAGCACCCCCTCCTTCCCCAGCAGGGCCTCGTTGGGGAAATCGGTGACATAGCAGCGGACCTGGCGCTCCTCCAGGGCGGCCAGCAGGTCGGCGTCCTGGACCAGCTCCCCCCGGGAGAAATTGAGGACCCGCACCCCGTGCTTCATGGCGGCGATGGCCTGGCTGTTCACCATCCCCCGGGTGGAATCATTGAGGGGGAGGTGGAGGGTGATGAAATCGCTCCCCTGGTAGATCTCCCCCAGGGTGGCGGCCCGGCGCACCGTCCGGTCCAGCTTCCAGGCGGCGTCCACCGAGAGGTAGGGGTCGTAGCCCCAGACCTCCATCCCCAGGGAAACGGCGGCGTTGGCCACCAGGATGCCGATGGCCCCCAGGCCGATAACCCCCAGCTTCTTGCCGGCGATCTCCGGCCCCACAAACTGGCCCTTGCCCTTTTCCACCAGCTTCGGGACACCCTCCTGGCCCGCCAGGGTCTGGGCCCACTTCATCCCCGGCCACACCTTCCGGGCCGAAAGGAGCAGCCCCAGGAGGGTCAGCTCCTTGACGGCGTTGGCGTTGGCCCCCGGGGTGTTGAAGACGGCGATGCCCCGCTGGGAGCAGAGGCCGATGGGGATGTTGTTCACCCCCGCCCCCGCCCGGGCGATGGCCCGGAGGCTCTGGGGCAGCTCCATGTCGTGCATGGCGGCGGAGCGCACCAGCACCCCGTCGGGGGCCGGCTCCTCCTCCCCCCAGCGGTACTGCCGGGGGTCCAGCAGGTCCAGGCCGGCGGGGCTGATTTTATTCAAGGTCAAAATCCGGTACATATCCTTCACCCATTCTCCTTTTCAAAGGCGGCCATAAAATCCACCAGCTTCCGCACCCCCTCCAGGGGCATGGCGTTGTAGATGGAGGCCCGCATCCCGCCTACGGTGCGGTGGCCCTTCAGGTTCACAAGGCCGGCGGCTTTGGCCTCGGCCACGAATTTCTTGTCCAGCTCCTCGCTGCCGGTGACAAAGGGGACGTTCATCAGGGAGCGGAATTCCCGCCGCACCGTCCCCCGGAACAGCCTGGACTGGTCCAGGAAATCGTAGAGGAGGGCGGCCTTTTCCCGGTTCCGCTCATAGATGGCCGGGACGCCCCCCAGCTCCTTGAGCCACTGGAGCACCAGCCCCACGATATAGATGGAATAGGTGGGCGGGGTGTTGTACATGGAGCCGTTGTCGGCGTGGGTCTTGTAGCCCATCATGGTGGGGATATTGGCGGGGGCCCGGCCGATCAGGTCCTCCCGGATAATCACCACCGTCACCCCGGCGGGGCCCAGGTTCTTCTGGGCGCCGGCGTAGAGCAGGGCGAATTTGCTCACGTCCATGGGCTCGCTGAGGATGCAGGAGGAGATGTCCGCCACCAGGGGGACGGAAACCTCCGGCGGCGCCAGGAACCGGGTGCCGTAGATGGTGTTGTTGTAGCAGATGTGGAAATAATCGGCATTGGGGTCGCATTTCGCCGGGTCCAGGCCGGGGATGTAGGAGAAGGTTTCGTCCTCGCTGGAGGCCACCACGTTGGCCTTGCCCAGCTTTGCCGCCTCCTTGGCGGCCTTTTTGGCCCACTGGCCGGTGACCATGAAGTCGGCGGAGCCGGAGCCGGTGAGGAGGTTCAGGGGCACCATGCCGAACTGGGTGGCGGCGCCCCCCTGGAGAAAGAGGACCTTGTAGTTTTCCGGGATGCCCATGACCTCCCGGAGAAGGGCCTCGCACCCCTCGATGATGTCCATATATTCCCGGGAGCGATGGCTCATCTCCATCACTGACTGCCCGGATGATGAATACTCCAACATCTCCCCGGCGGCCTGACGGAGCACAGGCTCCGGCAGCATGGACGGGCCTGCTGAGAAATTGTACACTCTTGCCATTGCGTTCCCTCCTAATGGATTTTTTTGGACGGGGCTGGGCCCCACGTTCCACCCCCCTGGCGGAAGGTGTGTAAAACCCATTATATAAGAGGAAAAGGATGTCCGTCAATAGAAAACATCTGTATCTGTACAAAATCCTTGCAAGGGGGAAAGCCTCCCGGGGAACTGTATTCAAAAGAAAAACAGGCCCGGCAGGCCGGGCGGGCAAGTCCGTGAGAGAAGCGCCTTCATGGCGGCAGGTTGTGCCCCGCTCTCTGGCTTCGCAAGGTTCGTTTCTGTTTTTGCTCCGGTCGCACCGGAAGTCCGGGCTTGTTTTACCTTGTGCCATGGGAAGCATTTGTGGTTTGAGAAATTGTCAGGCAGAAGCCCGACGCCGGTGTCGCCA
>CAJFUT010000124.1 GCA_904420255.1 uncultured Angelakisella sp.
CCATTCCCGGGTGTTATAAGCCAGGTCCCACAGGGGAAGGGAGCCCCCGTCCCCGGCTTCCACCGCGGCCGCTTCCCCGCCCGGCTCCGCCGCCCCGGTCCCCCAGCTCCCGGACATGAGCACCTCGCCGTCCTGGCTCACCGTCACAAGGGCGGAGGCCCCGTACCAATCCCGCCGCAGGTCCTCCAAAAAGCCGGGGATGGGCGGGGTGAGGGGGCTGGAAATGGAGAAAGGCACCAGCAGCCGCGCCAGCACCAGGGCCCACAGCACCGGCATCACCCGTTTGGGGAGCCTTTTCCCCAGCAGGGCCCGCAGCGCCAGCACCGCCAGCGCCATCACCCCGCCGTAAAATCCCATCAGCCACAGGGGCATATCCCATCGAACCTGTATCATTCCTCTGTACCGCCTTTCCCGTCTTCCCTGTCAATGAGCCGGAGCAGCCGTTCCGCCTCCGCCTCCCCCACGCCCCGCTGGCGGAGGAAGGAGGAAAAGAACAGCTGGCTGCTCCCTCCGAACATCCGGTTGATGAGGGCGTCGGTTTCCTCCTTTTGGGCCTCCTCCCGGGCCACCAGGGGCCGGCAGATGAAGTCCGGCTCCTCCCGGGCCACCGCTCCCTTGTCCACGCATTTCTTGATGACGGTGTAGGTGGTGTTTTTGTTCCAGCCGATTTTTTCCCCCAGGATCTCCGCCACCCGGCGGGCCGGGATCGGCCCCTCCTGCCACAGCACCTCCATCACCCGCAGCTCCGAATCAAACAGCTTCACAGGCAGGCGCCCTCCTTCGCAAAAATTGGACTATCGCGATAGTCTGTACAGATAGACTATCACAATAGTCCAATGCTGTCAAGCCCCTGGAGACAGGGGAGGATGGGCCTCGCCGTTTTTTGCCCGTGAGCCGCAGTTCGCAGACCGGGCCGCGGGCGGCTCTGCAGGGCGGGCCCGGAGGTCCGGCCCCGGACGGTATAAAACCCCGGCAGGGCTTTCAGGGACATATTTCCGGCTATTTTCGCCCTCACCCGGTGAAAGGGCGGGTCATTCTGACAGGCCCTGGCCCAGGCTGCTGATCCGGTCGGACACATAGACCACCTGGCCGGCGGACCAGTGGTATTTCCGGCGGGCCACCAGCTCCTCCATCTCCCCCTGGGGGCAGCTGTGGAAGACGCCGCCCAGGCAGTGCTGCTCGCAGCTGGCGGGGAGGCCCTTTGCCCGGCGCTGGACGCAGAGGTCGCATTTCCAGACCTTCTTCTTCCCTTCCGCCTGGCGGAAGTGGATGGCGTCATAGGGGCAGGCCCGGATGCAGAGGCCGCAGCCGATGCAGTTCTCCTCCACCAGCTGGACCAGCCCCTCCCCATCCCGGCGGATGGCCCCCCTGGGGCAGACCTCCATGCATTTGGCGTCCCGGCAGTGTTGGCAGGACACCGGGAGGAATTCGCAGGAAACGGCGCCGTCCTCCTCCAGGCACTCCACCCGCACCACCTCCACCGGCTTCCCTTCGGAGGCGGGGATGCCATGCTCGTATTTACAGGCCACCTGGCAGGCCTTGCAGCCCCAGCAGCGGTCGATATCCACCACAAAATAGGTCGTTTCCATCCCTCATTCCTCCTCCACAGGGCTCACCCGGCAGAGATATCCCCGGGCGCAGACGGTGCCGACGCCCTGGGCGTACTGCCCCCAGGGAACCGTCTTATTGATGTTGAACTCCTCCCACCAGCCGGAGATGCCCTGGACCACGTCCCGGCGCAGCCCCAGGGTGAACCGGGCGTAGGCGCAGGCGCTGCCGCCGGTGCTCTCCACCAGCACCTTCTGCCCGTCCCGGATGCCCAGGGCGGCGGCGGTATCGGGGTGGATGTCCAGCCAGGCCTTGGGGGACAGCTCCAGAAGGTGGGGATTGATGCGGTTCTCCGAGATGCGGAAGGCGCTTTCGTGGCGGCCGGTGGTGATGATGAGGGGGTATTCCCTGGCCAGCTCCGGGGTGTCCCCGGGGCTCTGGAAGGAAGGGGTGTACCGGGGCACCGGGTCGCAGCCCTTTTCCGCGGCGAAATTGGAATACAGCTCGATTTTCCCGCTGGGGGTCTTGAAGGGCCGCTTCTTGTAGACCCCGTATTCCATGGGGGCGTAGAGGCGGCGGCGGGCCACCCCTTCCCGGTAGGTGACCCCGGCGGGCTCCAGAAGGTAGTCATAAAGGCCCTCGGCGTCCTTCCAGAAGTGCTCCTCCAGGCCCAGGCGCTTGGCCAGCCCGATGATGATGTCCACATCGTTCTTTGCCTGGCCCGCCGGAACGGCAGGCTGCTGGAAAAGGGTGTGGGTATTGTCGGTCTGGAAGGAGCTGATGACGTTGCACCGCTCCAGCCAGGTGGAGGCGGGGAAGACGATATCCGCCATTTTGGCGGTGGGGGTCATGAAAATATCGCACACCGCCAGGAACTCCAGATGCTCCAGGGCCTCCTTCACCCGGTCGGAATTGGTGTAGCTCACCATGGCGTTGCTGCCGAAGATCATGGCGCAGGGGATGGGATAGGGGTCGCCGCTGATGATCTGCTCCCAGAGGGTGGGCATATGGGCGGTGGGCACCGGGGAATGCTCCTGGGTCAGGAGGGGGAACTGATCGTAGCCGCAGCGGAGCTTCTGCGTCTCCGGGGGCACCGCCGAGGCCTTGATGAACTCGTGGGTATTCTGGCTGCGCTCCCCCCGGGAGGAAACCACGTTATTGGAGCCGGGCTTGCCGATGTTGCCGGTGATGGCGATGAGGATGGAGAGGGCCCGGCAGACCTGGACGCTGTCATGGAGCTGGTCCACCGCCAGGCTCCGCACCAGGCTGGAGGCCGCCGCCCTGGCGTAAAGCCTGGCCGCCTTCTCGATGAGCTCCGCCGGGACGCCGGTGATCCGGCTGCCCCACTGGGGGGTGCAGGAGGCGGTTTCCTCCCGGACGGCCTCAAAGCCGGAGGTCCATTCCTCCACAAACTCCTTGTCGTAAAGGCCGTCCCGGATGATGACATGGATCATGGAAAGGGCCAGGGCCATGTCGGTATCGGGGCGGAGCTGGAGCCAGATATCCGCCTTGGCGGCGGTTTCCGAGAGGTAGGGGTCCACCACGATGAGGGCGGCCCCCCGCTGCCGGGCGTCCATGATGTCCCCGGCCCGGACCCCCCAGCAGGTGGGGGGATTGATGCCCCAGCAGACGATGCAGTCGGCGTTGGGGTAGTCCTGGGTTTCGCTGTACTGGGCGCCCTTGCCGTAGGTGAGGTTGCAGTCGATGAGCCGGGGCCAGAGGCACTGGGCCCAGCCGGCGGCCCCGTGGTTGGGGGTGCCGAAGACGTTGGCGAACCGGCTGTAAACCCGGCTCCAGCCCCGGCGGGTCCCCTCCAGGAGGGCCACGCTCTGGGGACCCAGCTTCTCCTTATACTCCCGGAGCTTGGCGGCGGTGATATCCAGGGCCTCCTCCCAGGAGATTTCCTCGAACTTCCCCTCTCCCCTGGCGCCCACCCGGCGCAGGGGGGCGGGGATGCGGTTGGGGTTGTAGCAGAGGTCGGGACTGGCCAGCCCCTTGGAGCAGAGGCGGCCGTGGGTCTGGGGGGAATTGGGGTCCCCCTCCACCCGCACCACCCGGCCGGTGATCTCGTCCACATAGGCGATGGCCTCACAGGTGGAATGGCAGGAGAAGCAGACGGTGGGCACGCACCGCTCCCCCGGGCGGCAGGCGTCCGCCGGAAGGGGCTTCCTTTCCTCCTTGCCGGCGGTCTCCCGGTGGACGCCGGACATGACCCGCTCCACCACCTGGTCCCGTTGACTGTGGTCCCGGCCGGTGCCCAAGAGGGCCCGGGCAAACCGGAGCCTTTTCTCGTTTTGTTCCATGGGACATCCTCCTTCTTGCATTCAGGCCGGGCGCCGGACAGAACCCGGCGGCCGGTCCCCTCCTCCGGGCGGAGAGATAATAAATTATATATTCTATATAATTTACCGGGAGGGCAGCCCCCGCCGGGGCGGGGGCTGATCCCCTCAGCCCTCCCTCTGGTTTTTGGCCTCCCGCTGCTCCATCTCCCGGAGCATGGCGAAGCCGGCCCGCATTTTGTGGCCGCGCATCAGCTTCTCCACCTGCTCATAATCCTTGGCGACCAGAAGGCGGATGATTTCCTCATGCTCCTCGATGCTCTCCTCCATCCGGGCGGGAGCCAGGGAAAACACCGTGGTGGTGATGCTGTATTTCTTCCAGAGATCCTGGATCATGTTGTAGAGCTCACGCTGGGGCATATTGAGGTAGATCCTCAGGTGGAACTCCTTGTTGAGCCGGGAGTAGTCCTTCATGTTGTTTTTTTCCAGGGCCCGGCGGAGCTTCTCGTTGCACCGGCGGAGGTCCTCAATATCCTGGGGGGTGAGGAAATCCACGCTGAGGCGGGCGGCATAGCCCTCCAGCACGGCCTTGATCTGGAAAATCTCGCTGAGGCGCTCCTTGCTGAAGCTGCGGACCACCGCCCCCTGGTTGGCGATGACGCTGACATAGCCCTCGCTTTCCAGGCGGCGCACCGCTTCCCGCACGGGGATATCGCTGACATTGTTTTCCCGGGAGATCTGGCTGATCACCAGCCGCTCCCCGTCCTGATAATCCCCCTTGGCAATCTTTTGCAGCAGGACCTCGTAAATCAGATCAACCTTTGTCTTATACCCCACCATACAACCGCAGCCCCCAAGGATTCTTTGGAAAGTATTTCTAAAAAATTTCTATATTCTACATTATAAATTCAAAAGCCGGTGAAATCAAGAATCCGCCGCGTCAAAGCTTCCGCCGGCCCTCGGGGGGCAGTCTCTTACCGGCAGCTCCCGGCGATCTCCCGGAATTCCTCCAGGGTCACCAGGCCCTTCTTCCGGATGCCCAGGGCCTTCACCTCGGCCAGCATCTCGGCCACCTGCTCGTCGCTGGCCTCCAGCCCCAGCTGGTCCAGGTAATACTGGATGGAGGCCTTGCCGCTCTTTTTGCCCAGGGCGATGTCGGCCTCCCGGCCGAAAATCCGGGGGTCGGTGGCGAACATGGCCAGGGGCTTTTCGGTCACCAGGTTGACGCCGATGCCGGATTCCCGGGTATAGTTGCGCTTGCCCACAAAGGGCTTGTTGGGGGCGCAGGGGATGCCGGAAAGCTCCTCCACGGTGCTGCACAGCGCCCCCAGCTTATCCAGCCGGTAGGGGGTGTCCATCTCCAGAAGGATATTCATGGCCAGCACCAGCTCCTCCAGGGCGGCGTTGCCGGTGCGCTCTCCCATGCCGTTGACGCAGGCGTGGAGCACCTCGGCCCCCGCGGCGGCGCCGGCCAGCTCGCAGGCCACCGCCATGCCGAAATCGTTGTGGGCGTGGACCTCGATGGGCAGGCCCCCGGTGAGGCGCTTCATCCACCGGACCATATAGGCGATGGTCTGGGGCAGGGCGCAGCCCATGGTGTCCACCAGGCCGACGGAATCAGGCGGGCAGTCCCGCATAATCCCCTTCAGGAGGTTTTCCAGGTCCTCCTCCCGGGCCCGGGTGGTGTCATAGGGGAAATAGACGGCCCGCAGGCCCTTCTCCCGGGCGTAGCTGATGCAGTCGGCGCTCTTTTCCAGCACCTTTTCCCAGGTCCAGCCGAACTGGTCCCGGAGCTTGGGGTAGCCGATGGGGATTTCGATGACCACGCCCTTGACGCCGCAGTCCACCGCCATGTCAATGTCCCCCCGGGTGGCCCGGGCAAAGGCGTAGACCTCCGCCTCGGGGAAGGTGGTGCTGATCTTCTGGATGGCTTTGAAGTCGTCGGGGGACACCGCCGGCATCCCAGCCTCGATGCGGGTCACACCCGCCTCCACCAGCTTTTCAGCGATGCGCAGCTTGTCGTCCACCGAAAAAACCACACCGGGGGTCTGCTCCCCATCCCGGAGGGTGGCGTCATGGATGACCACCTTCTGCTTGGGGCGGGCGGCATCCACCACCTCTTTTTCATCGTTATAGGGGCTGACCCACCACGCGTTTTCCTTGAAATACATTGCGATCCTCCTGTTTTTCCATTTGTCGTGCGATAAAAAGGGCTCCGAACAACCCCCAGCGGGCGGGAGCCGCCTGCCGGAAAGGCCGTGCCGCTCCCCTGTCCGCTGAGGGCAGATTTTAGTCCAGGTCCAGGAGCTTGGCCGGGTTCTTGCGGATCATCAGGTCCAGCTCCTCCTCGGTGCAGCCCATCTTCTTCATCAGGTAGTAGTAGACCCGCAGGCCGTCGGCGGGGCCGGGGGCGTTCACCTGGCCGTAGTCGGTCATCAGGATCACGTGTTCCGCGCCCACCGCCCGGATGATGTCCACAACCTCCTGGGGGTCCTCCCGGCCGTTATGGGGCGCCATGGCCCCGAAGGAGCAGCTGATCACCGCGCCGTTGCCCACCAGGGTCCGCAGCACGTCGTCGTTGAAGTCGTCATACCAGGCATTGGCGTGGGTGATCTCCACCTTGTCAAACCCGATCTCCTTGGCGTGCTCGGTCAGCTTGACGCACTCCTGGGGGCCGATGTGGCCGCTGCACAGCACCACGTTGTTCTCGCTGCAGATCCGGACGATCTCCTTCACCTCCGGCTTCAGCTCGCCCGATTCATCGGTCACCGTCAGCCGCTGGCAGTCGTACCCGAAGTTGGACCCGTTGACATAGTGCCCGATCCAGTGGCCCTCCCTGGCCCGGTCCATGGCGTACTGGGCGTCGGTGGTGGGAAGCCACACCACCTTGGCGCCGGACTTCACCGCCGCCGTCACCGAGCGGGGGGACAGGCCCCCCACCGTGCCGTTGAGGGAGATGCTGCCGAAGGTCTTCACCTCCGGCACCGCCAGGCAGGCGGCGTGGGCCGCGCCCACGGTGCTGGTCAGGTGGCATTTGACCACGATGGCCCGCATCCCGGCGTCCCGGGCCTCCTCGGCCAGGGTGGTGGCGTCGGCGTACCGGGGCATATAGTCCGGCCCCACGTGGATATGGATATCGATTGCGCCCTGCAATACGGTATCGTCAAACAGTTTCATGGCGTTCTCCTCCTGATTCTATTTTTGTATGGGCGTCTCCCGGCGGGAGCCCGCCGGGAGTATTCTGACGGATTTCGGGGATTCTTAGAGATGGAAGCCCAGCACCACAAACAGCAGCCAGGTGCAGACCGATCCCACCAGAATCATGGCGACGCCGTATTTCATCAGCTTGGCGAAGAATCTGTCCTTGTCCTCATAGGGATAGTTGGAAACAAGGCCGATGCCGGTGATGCCGATGGGGTTGACGTCCACCACCAGGCCGGCGATGCAGACGGCGATGACCATGCCGGCCACATTGGTGTTGCCCAGGGTATTCATCAGCTCCACAGCCATGGGGGTCAGGGTGCCCATCAGAGGGCCGGTGGTGCCGTAGAAGGAGGAAATGGCGGCGACGGCGATAAGGACCAGGGGCGCGATGGCGGGAGGCAGGGAGGTGGCGATGGTGGACACGATGAGGTCGGTGCCGCCGGCGGTATCCATGGCGTTGACCATGGTCATGATGCCCGCCAGAACCACAATGATATTCCAGGGCATGGTCTTGATGACCTCAGCGTCCCGCTTGGGGTTGAAGAGGGTCAGCAGCAGGCCCAGCACAAAGCCCATGAGGCCCAGGTCGTAGCCCAGGACCAGGCCGCCGACGATCAGGATCACAAAGGCTGCCAGGGTGGCGGCCTGCTCGGCGGTCACCGTCAGCTTCTCGGGGACGCCGATGAGCTTCAGGTCCTCGCTGCTGCCGGAGGAGCTCTTGATCTTCAGGCCGCCCAGGGCCAGGTAAAGCACCAGGGCGATAAGGAAGCAGAAGAAGAAGCTGTTAAGGAAAATGGTACTCCAGAGGCCGTCCAGTCCGTAGGGCTGCAGGGCGCCCCGGACGGTCACCATGAAGTGGCCCAGAGGGGTGTAAGCGCCGGAAACAGCGCCCATGGCGGTCATGAGGCCCATCATGAAGGGGCTGGCCTTGGTCTGCTTGGCCAGGGTCATGCAGGCGGGGGCCAGGGTCAGCACCACGGCGGACTGGGTGGTGCCCAGGGCGGTGATGATGAAGGCGATGAGGAAGAAAATCCAGGGAAGGAGCTTATACCGGCCCCGGACCAGCTTCAGCAGGCCGTTGGCCATCAGCTTGATGGTGCCGTTCATGGAGGCAATCTGGAGCATATAGCACAGGCCCATGAGGGTCATCACAGTGCTGACGGGGAAGCCCGCCAGAATGGTGGCGCTGGGGATGCCGCAGACGATGCCGATGACCATGGCGGCGGCGAAGGAAATCACGCCCAGGTTGATGGGCGCGATGGTACCCACCACAAATACAACAATAACGCAGATGATGGAAAATATAGCTGTCATTTCGTTCATCCTTTCGTTTACCTCAAAGTTCCAAGTAAAGGCTTTGGCTCCGGCAGAAGAGGCTTCTCCGCCCCCACCGGCATCTGATTATTTTTTGCTCGCGATTCATCTCCTTACCCGGAGTCCGCGCCCGCGCGAAAGCACGCCCTCCAAAATATATTATATATAATATATAATATTACCCTTTACCAAGCCTGTCTGCCGCCTGTCCGTCCGGTCCGCAGCCAGCGGTGCCGCCGCTCCGGGTCTTTTTCCCTGATTTCAGGGCGTCCTCCCCGCAGGGTCCAGTTCCAAACTGTGAATGAAGCAACTATATATTATATATAATATATAAAAATCGGGCTGTCAA
>CAJFUT010000125.1 GCA_904420255.1 uncultured Angelakisella sp.
GCCGCTCTTTGTCACTTTCTCTCGGCAGAGAAAGTGATGCCCGGACTTCCGGTGCGACCGGAGTAAACTATAAAAAGCAAACCCTGCGGAGCCCCTCCTTTGGCCACTTTCTTTTGATGGGGAAAGTGGCGGCGGGGTGGCCCCCGCTGGCAACCACGTTAGCAACGGTGAAAGAAACGAAAATGAGTGCGCCGCTCAACCTGGGCTGATAAAAATATGCCTCCTGAATCCCAAGTGATATGCTCAGGGAGCGGGGCACAAACCGGCGCAGCGCAGGCACTTCTCTCACGGACGCAAAAAGGCGCCGCGCAGCGGAAAAGGCTGATAATCCGCCCGCAGCGGGGCAAATTAAAGCCGGGTAGGCCCGGCTGCCAACCACGTGAGCCGCGGTGAAAGAAGCGAAAGCAACTGCGCCGCGCAGCTTGGACAGGCAGAGGTTTTGGGCTGCCCGGGCGGGCCCGGCTGTCAATCCGTGGAAGAAAAAATTTCGACTGTCGTTTTTCACCATGTCCGCGCCGCCCTGTTGTTCAAGTTGTCCAATGGCACAGGGCATTATCCCCCTGCCTGGGCTTTTTCCGGGATGGAAATGTAAAAATTGCCCGGCGTTTCGGGAGGGTTTGTAAAGGTTTGCAAAATTTTGCAACATTTCCGGTGAATAATTCTTGTGTTGAATCCCTCCTGTTTATCGACTATCATTTGAAGTGCGGAAAGGGCCTGGGGCCCTTTGGAACCGGGGAGCCGGCCGAGCCGCCCCCTGCGGTCGTCAGAGAGGAGCCTTGCCCATGATTCAGCTTACCAGCAGGCAGCAGGCCCTCCTGGGCTATCTCTGCGGCACCACCTCCTTTATCCCGGTGCGGGAGATCGCGAGGCGGTTCAGCCTCAGCGAGCGGACCATCCGCTACGACCTGGACGTGGTGGCCGCCTGGCTCAAAAGCCAGGGGGGCGAGCTGGTGAAGCGCCCCAACGCCGGCGTGCTGGTCCGGGGCGGGGAGGAGATACGCCGGAAGGCGGCCTCTTTCGCCGGCAGCGGCGCGGTGATGAAGGTACTCACCCCGGAGGAGCGGCGGGAGGCTGTCTATTACCTCCTTCTGTTCCAGGACGCCGCCATGAAGGCGGAGGACCTGGCGGCCTTTCTGCGGGTCAGCACCCCCACCGCCGCCAGCGACCTTCACGCCCTGGGGCAGGAGATCCCCTCCAAGGGCCTTTCCATCGCCAGCAAAAAAGGGGAGGGCTACCGCCTCCGGGGCAGCGAGGAAAACCTGCGGGCCGCCCTGGTGGACGCCCTGGAAAAGCTCACCGACGACAGCCATACCATCACCCGCTACAGCCTCACCAACCGGGTGGTCCGGGGGCTCCCCCGGGAGGAGCGGAGCCTGCGCTCCCTGGCGCTGGACTACCTGGCGGCGGTGGACCTGGACGCCCTGACGGGCCTCCTGGCCTACGCCCGGGAAACCATCTACCACACCCTGCCGGAAAACGGCTACATCCGCCTGCTTCTCTACCTGGCGGTGCTGGTGCGGCGGGCCTCCGCCGGGGCCGGCATCCCCCAGGGAAAGGCCTCCCCCAGCGGCGAGCAGCGGGAGCGCCGGCTGGCGGAGCTGCTGGTGGACCGGCTGCGGAGCCGGTTCCGGCTGGAGCTTGGGGACGGGGAAGCGCCTCAGCTTTCCCGGTGGCTCATCTCCTGCAACATCAAGTTCCCCCCCAAAACCGACGACAAGGTGATGGAACGCCTCTCCTCGGTGGTGGACGAGATGCTGGAGGTGCTCCATTCCTACCCCAGCTACGATATGCCGGATTTCTACCGGGACAAGCTGAAGATGAACCTCCTGGCCCATCTGAAGCTCACCGTCAAGAAATACCAGCTCCAGATTCCCTCCCCCAATCCCCTCCTGGCCCAGATGAAGGTGAACTACCCCGAGATCTTCGCGGTGGTGTACCAGATGGCGGAGGTGTTCCAGAAGGGCACCGGCATCCCCCTGGACGAGGACGAGATCGGCTTCATCGCCATCCATATCGCCGCCAACGTGGAGGAATGCAACCGGCTGCAAAGCAAAAAAGCCCTCATCGTCTGCAACACCGGCCAGGGGGCGGCCACCGTCCTCCAGAACCGCATCCGCAACAACATCCCCCGGCTGGAAATCCGGGGGACCCTCTCGGCCCTGGACGCCGAAAACATGGATGCCCTGGCGGGGGTGGATTTCGTCATCAGCACGGTGGAGATGCCTCCCCTGGACAAGCCGGTTTTCAAGGTGAGCCCCATCATCAGCGCCGCCGAGATCGACCGGATCAACCGCTACCTCAACGGCCGCCTCAGCGCCCCGGGGGAGCCGGACGCCGGGCAGGAGTATTTCCACTCCTCCCTGGCCCGCCTGGCGGACCGGTATGTCCGCCCCGAGGACCGGGACCGCTTCCGCCGGGAGCTGGAAAGCATCGCCCCCCTCACCGATCCGGGAAGCCTCCAGCCCCTGGGGGAAATGACCGAGGAGAACATCATGTTCCAGTGCTCCATGATCCTGGCCCGGATCGGCAGCGCCCTTTCGGAGCTGGGGCAGAGCTCCGGCATCCGCATCTCCAACGACAAGCTCTTCGGCATGGTCATCCACATCCTCATGTCCATCCCCCGCTGGCGCAAGGGCATCTCCGACCGGGAATACGCCAGCGAGCAGTATAAAAACGACAACATCTACGTTTACGAATATCTGGCAAGGCACCTGAGGGAAATCGCCTCGGAATACGGCCTGCACATCCCCGACAAGGAAGCCCTGGCGCTGATGCGCTATTTCATATGAGCTTAAGCAGAATGAGATGAAAGGAAGGTTTTTGTTATGGATCGCATTCTTCTCACCGGCGGCAAGCTGCTGGACAAAAGCGAAGGCCTTCATATGGCCCAGAAGGACGTCCTCCTCAGCGGCGGCAGGATCGAAAAGATCGCCGACCACATCCCCGCCGAGGCGGACATGAAGGTTCTGGATGTTTCCGGGAAGATCGTTGCCCCCGGCTTCATCGATATCCACGCCCATGTTTTCCCCGGCAGCAACCTGGGGGTTGAGCCGGACAGCATCGGCGTGCCCACCGGCGTCACCACCATCTGCGACGCCGGCACCGCCGGCCCCGAGAACATCGAGGAATTCATCGAAAAGTATATCAAGACTTCCAAGACCCGGATTTTCTCCGAGATGAACTTCTCCAAGAAGGGGCTGTTCATCAAGCCCGAGGCGGACGACCCCTCCAAGTGGGACATCGACCTGGCGGAGGAAGCCTACCACAAGCACAAGGACTACATCGTGGCCATCAAGGCCCGGGCCAGCAACACCACCGTGGGCAAGCTGGGCATCGCCCCCATCAAGGACGCCAAGAAGCTGGCGGTCCGGTGCGGCCTTCCCCTCTATGTCCACATCGGCCACCCCCTCCCCTACATTGAGGAGATCCTGGCGGTGATGGAAAAGGGGGATATGATCACCCACTCCTTCCACGGCAAGATCAACGGCCTGCTGGAAAACGGCAAAATCAAGCCCGAAACCCAGGCCGCCCGGGACCGGGGCGTCCTCTTCGACGTGGGCCACGGCGTTGCCAGCTTCAACTTCAACACCGCCAAGGCCGCCTTCTCCCAGGGCTTCTTCCCCGACGTCATCAGCACCGACCTGCACATCAAGAACATCAACGGCCCCGTCTACAGCCTGCCCATCACCATGGACAAAATGATGGCCCTGGGGATTTCCCTGGAGGACTGCGTGGAGAAGGTCACCGCCTCCCCCGCCGCCATCTTCTCCATGGAGGGCCTGGGCAAGCTGAAGGAAGGCTACACCGCCGACATCACCGTCTTCCATGTGGAGGAAGGCACCTATGAATACCACGACGCCGACGGCAACGACCTCACCGGCCATACCTCCATCCGCACCGACTGCGCCATTGTGGGCGGCGTGGTGCAGATGCAGAGATAAGATATTGAGGGAAAGCAAATATCCAAACGTGAGGGGGGAAAACCAATGACAGCCTTGGAGCGTGTGCAGAAGGTAGAAACCCAGATGGAGCTGACTCCGGAGATGTCCGCTGTGGTGGAAAAGCGTGTCCCCGCCCTGCTGGAGGACCTGGAGCGGGAGGGCGTCTTTTTCGACGAGAGCGGCGACATCGGCTTCATCTCCCACGCCATCAGCCTGGTCAAGCGGCTGGAGAGCGGGGAAAAGGTGAAGGACCTGGGGGAGGACGTCCTCTCCCAGCTGGAGGAGGACGCCCTGGCCATCTCCCGGAAGGTCCTGGCGCCTCTGGAGGCGGCCTACGGGGTCACTCTGGACAATTCGGAGCTGGCCCTCGTGACCATCCATGTCCAGACGGCCATGATGAAGATGAAAAAGGCGCAGAAGCGCCAGCAGAAATAAGTGAGAAAGGGTGTATCGAAAATGGCAAAGAAAGTACTCATCGTAATCGGTGAGAGAATGGGCAAGGGCAACCACGTGGCCGACGGCATCCGCAAGGCCGGCGGCGAGGCCTATGTCATCCCCGGCATGGCCGCCGACATGAAGCTGGGCGACGTGATGCATGAGAAGAACGCCGACCTGGGCCTGAGCTTCTGCGGCAGCGGCGGCGCCGGCGCCCTGATGGCTTCCAACAAGTACGGCTACAAGTGCCGCCACTCCATGCGTTCGGTGGACGAGGGCGTCACCGCCATCAAGGACGGCATCCAGGTCCTGGGCTTCGGCTTCATGGACATCGAGGAGCTGGGCAAGCGCCTTGTGGAAACCTACTATGAGATCCACGGCCAGCCCGACGAGGAGTAATCCGGACAGAAAGCGAGGAGGCTGAAAAATATGGATCAGGTAGGAATGTCCTGTTTGAAAACGGTCACCAAGGAATTCACCCTGGAGTCTTACGGCAAAAACCGGACGGAGGCCGTCGCCGCCGTTTTTGCCAAGCTGAAAAAAGAGGCCTACGCAGCGGTGGACGGCCTGCTGATCCATATGCAGCCCCAGGATGTGATCCTGCTGGGGGAGGAGGAAAAGACCAAGGTGCAGAAGTTCCTGGGCTTTTTCGCCCCCAGGGAAATCCAGGATTACTACATCAAGCTGAAGGTCATCGTCACCATCCAGTACATTTGACGGCTTTTACCCGCTTGCAGGCCGGGAACCCCCGGCAGCAAATATCTCGAGAGGAGAGGTACTATGTTCTTTGAAGTTCTCATCAAGTCCCTGATCATCGGCGCATTGGGCGGAGCCGCGGTTTCCGCCGGCGCCGCCCGGATGTTCCACGCCCCCGAGGTGCAGGCCATGGGCGCCTTCCGTACCCTGGGCGAGCTGAATGCCTGCAAGGGCGACCCCATTGCCCACTTTTCCTTCGGCCTGGGCTTCTTCTTCAACGCCGCCGGCTCGGTCATCGGCGCCGGCGCCCTGACCCAGGACGTGCTGCACCGCATCGTCCCCAACTGGGCCGCGGGCATCCTGCTGCTGAAGAACAAGAAGGTTGAGGAAACCCTTCAGGACCCCGCCAAGATGGGCATTGTGGGCGCCGTGGTGGGCGCCGTCACCGTGGCGGCCCTGAACCTCATCGCCAACGCCATCCCCGAGTCTCTCTCCGTCATCGCCAGCGGCATCCTGACCCCCGCCGCCAACCTGATGATCAACACCGTGATGCCCATCATCTTCTGGCTTGCCGCTCTCGACGCCGGTAAGACCACCGGTATCTGGGGCACCATCCTGGGCGGCCTGGGCTACCTCATCATGGGCAACGCCGTCCCCGGCTGCGTCCTGGGTATCATCATCGGCCAGTCCGCGGAGGACAGCGGCTACAACAAGACCGTCAAGATCATGATCGTCGTTATCGCCGCCCTGTTCATCGTCATCGGCATCGGCCGCGGCTTCTGGGGCAACCTGGCCACCGCCTTTTCCAACTTCATCCTGGCCTAATCGGAGAGAGGAGATTAGATTATGAACAAACTGCGCAAGGCTCTTTTGAGCGATTGGACCTTCCCCATTCTCACCGCTCTGCTGGGCGCCACCATGATCGGCGGCGGTCATATGCTCATCACCCACGGCTTCGGCTTCTTCAATGAAATCGCCCATGCGGAAATGATCAAGCAGGGCATGGCCAACGGCGACTGGGCCGCCCCTGTGGGCTACGCGGCAGGCTTCCTGCTGGCCCGTGTCATGGAAGGCCCCCTGGTGGGTATTATGGACATCGGCGGCTCCTTCATGACCGGCGTGGGCACCGGCTTCACCGCCCTCTTCATGTCCATGGGCCTGGATATGCTGGTGACCAACTTCATCCTGTCCCTGCTGAGCGGCGCCGTGGTCGGCCTGGTGATCGGCATCGTCATCATCGTGGTCCGCAAGGCCATGCCCCAGGGGATGGCCGCCTCCGGCACCAACATCATGATGGGCGCGGGCAACGCCACCGGCCGCTACCTTGGGCCCCTGATTGTCCTCTCCGCCATCAGCTACAGTATCCCCGCCGGCATCGGCTCCTTCATCGGCGCCGCCATCTTCCACAAGATGGGCAAGCCCATCGTGGGCGGAGCCATCCTGGGCGCCATGTTCCTGGCCTTCCTGTTCCCCATCCCCGCGTAAAAGGCTCTTTCTCAAGACAGCATGGAGGGAGAGAGGGATTCGCTCCCTTTCTCCCTCTGTGCTGGATATTTCTATTTGGAAAACGGCACAAGCAAAACCTGCCCCTGTTCCCGGGCCATCCCGGACGGGGCATTGATACGGAGGCTATTTTATGGCTACCATTTATGAAAAAGCGGGCCTGCGGCGGGTCATCAACGCCAGCGGCCGCATGACCGCCCTGGGGGTTTCCACCATCCATGACGAAACCGGCAAGGCCATGGTGGAGGCCGCCCAGAACTACGTTGTCATCGACGAGCTCATCGACCGGGTGGGCGAGCTTCTCTGCCCCTTCACCGGCGCCGAGGGCACCTGCGTCACCGCCAACACCTCGGCGGCCATCTGCCTTTCCATCGCCGCGGTGATGACCGGCCCCAACCTGGACCTGGTGGAGAAGATCCCCGACACCACCGGCCTCAAAAACCAGGTGATCATCCAGAAGGGCCACTGCGTCAACTACGGCGCCCCCGTCACCCAGATGATCCGCACCGTGGGCGCCATCCCGGTGGAGGTGGGCTGCGCCAACAAGGTGGACAAGGCCAACATCATCGGGGCCATCAATGACAAGACCGCCGCCCTGATGTACGTCAAATCCCACCACTGCGTCCAGAAGGGGATGGTTTCCCTGGAGGACATGATCCGGATCGCCCACGACCACGGCCTGCCCCTCATCATCGACGCCTCCGCCGAGGAGGACCTGAAGAAATACATCGCCCTGGGGGCGGACCTGGTGTGCTACAGCGGCGCCAAGGCCATCGAGGGCCCCACCTCCGGCTTCATCTGCGGCCGGAAGGACCTCACCGACGCCGCCAAGCTCCATTACAAGGGCATCGGCCGGCCCATGAAGATCGGCAAGGAGAGCATGATGGGCCTGCTGAAGGCGGTGGAGATTTACGCCGGCCGGGATATGGAGGCCCACGAGGCCCAGCTCAACGCCACGGTGGACAAGCTCATCGAGGAGCTGACCGGGCTGCCCCACATCCAGGTGAGCAAGTCCTGGGACGAGGCCGGCCGGAACATCAGCCGCTGCCGGGTGGACGTGGAGCGGGGCTGCCCCTACACCGCCCTGGAGCTGGTGGCGGCCCTGAAGAAGGGGGACCCCGCCATCTACACCCGGGACCACTTCGCCAACGTGGGGACCATCTTCTTTGACCCCCGGCCCCTCCTCCCCGGCGACGTGGAGGCCATCGGCGCCAAGATGAAAAAGCTGCTGGAGGGCTGAGCCCCTCCCTCCCCCGCCCCCTCCCCCGGGGCGGGCGCGGAAACTTCTCAAAACCACGCCGGCGGGGGAACGGCGGAAACGGAGGATATTTTTATGACCCTGGAGAGACTGGATTTCTATAAGGGCAAGGTGATGATCAATCTCCTGGCCCGGGACCTGGACAACGCCGTGGAGGTGGCCGAGGCCCTGGACGGCCATGTGCTGGTGGGGGTCCTCACCAAGAACTACCCCACCGTGGAGGCCTGTGTGGCCGACGTCAAGGCCTATATGAAGAAGCTCACCAATGTTTCGGTGGGCCTGGGGGCCGGCGACCCCAAGCAGTGGAAGATGGTGGCTGAGGTGGCGGCCCAGACCGACCCCGGCCACGCCAACGAGGTTTACACCGGCGCCATGTACTGCCAGGGCGCCCTGGACGCCGCCGGCTGCACCCACACCCTGGTCAACTGCCTCATGAGCCCCACCGGCATCCCCGGCAAGGTGAAGATTTCCACCGGCCCGGTGAGCAGCCAGGGGGCGGACCTTATTGTGGACCTGGACACCGCCATGGCCATGATGAAGGACGTGGGCCTTTCCTCCATCAAGTTCTATGACATCCACGGCACCGCCCACCTGGAGGAGCTGAAGGCTGTGGCCGCCGCCGCCGTCAAGGCCGGCATCCCCGTCATGGAGCCCACCGGCGGCCTTTCCCCCGACAACGTCAAGGAAGTGGTCAAAATCTGCCTGGACGCCGGCTGCGAGCGGGTGATCCCCCACATCTACACCTCCATCATCGACAAGGCCACCGGCCTCACCAAGGTGGACCTGGCCGTCAAGGCCTTCGACGAGGTCAAGAGCCTCCTCTGATCCACGCGTCAGCTTTTGCGGGCCGCCCGGGGCAGCGCCCCCGGGCGGCTTTCCCCGCTCAGGGAGAAAGGAACAGGCTATGAATAAGCTGCTGGTAAAGGGCGGTACTCTCATTGACCCCGCCCAGGGTTATTTCCAGACCAAAATGGACATCCTCCTGGAGGAGGGGCTGATCCGTCAGATCGGCCCGGACCTTGCCGCCGGGGAGGACTGCCCCGTGCTGGACGCCGCCGGGACCTACATATCCCCCGGCATGATCGACATCCACATCCACACTCGGGGGGAAACCCGGAAGGTTTCCGAGGGGGCGCCCGACGCCGACGACCTGGGCTGCCGCCGGGGCGTCACCACCGTCATCGAGGCGGGCAGCACCGCCCCCCTGGATATGGAGGACTTTGCCGCCCAGGCCGCCCGGGAAAAGACCCGCCACTTCACCATGCTGGGCTGCCACACCGTCCGGGGCTTCGCCCCCCATCATCAGCGGCTGGACCTCAGCAGCATCCGCCTGGAGTACTTCCGGGCCGCCAAAGAGATGTATCCCGGCCTGGTGAAGGGCCTCAAATGCCTTTGCAGCGGCTCCCTGGCCGGGGAGCAGAGCTATGACCTGGTGAAAAAGGCGGTGGAGATGGGGGAGGCCCTGGACCTGCCCGTTATGGTCCACATCGGCCGCTTCCCCCCCGACCCCTGCCAGATCCTCCCCCTGCTGCGCCGGGGGGACGTGGTGACCCACAGCTACCACGGCAAAAAAGAGATCTCCCCCTATGAGGAGGACGGCACCCCCAAGGAGGCGTTCCGGGCCGCCCGGGCCCGGGGCGTCTATATCGACGTGGGCCACGGCAAGGAGAGCTTCTCCTGGCCGGTGTACCAGCGGGCCGTGGCCAAGGGCTTCGTCCCGGACAGCATCAGCACCGACATCTACAACGCCAACATGAACGGGCCGGTTTATTCCCTGGCGGTGGTGATGAGCAAACTGATGGCCCTGGGGATGTCCCTGGAGGACGCGGTGACCAAGGTCACCACCGTCCCGGCGGCCATCTACCGCCTCCCCCTCCTGGGGGCCCTGAAGCCGGGGTACTTCGGCGACCTGACCATCTTCACCCTGGAGGATGGGGACTGGCAGCTTCCCGACTCCTACGGCGAGCTCCAGCCGGTGGGGCGGCTGATCCGCCCTGTCAAAACCGTCCTGGGCCGCCCCGGAAGCATCCAGGTGGTGGACTGCGACGCCGGGATGCCCCCCCAGGCGCGTCCCTGAGGCCCGCGGGGGCCGCCCGCAGAAGAAAAGCCGGGCGGCTCCCGGATTGAATCACCTCCGAACCGCGGCGCACTCCCCTGCGCCCGGGGCGGGATGGAATGGAGTTTTTTCTTATGAAGCAATTGTGGGAAATGTTTGTTGTCTTTGCCAAAATGGGCGGGCTCACCTTCGGCGGCGGCTACGCCATGATGCCCCTGCTGCAAAAAGAGGTGGTGGAGGGGAAGAAATGGGCCACCGAGCAGGAGATCATGGACTACTACGCCATCGGCCAGTGCACCCCGGGCATCATCGCGGTGAACACCTCCATCTTCATCGGCTACAAGCTGGCGGGGCTGGCCGGGGCCGTCGCCGCGGTGCTGGGGGTGATCACCCCCTCGGTGGCGGTCATCACCATCATCGCCATGTTCCTCCAGAACATCATGGACTACCCCGTGGTCCAGAACGCCTTCCTGGGCATCCGCATCGCCGTCTGCGCCCTGGTGCTCCACGCGGTGGTGGGGCTCTGGAAAAAGGGGGTGGTGGACAAGGCCACCTTCGCCATCTTCCTGGTGGTGCTGGCGCTGCTGCTGTTCACCTCCGTCTCCCCCGTCATTGTGGTGGTCGCTTCCGCCGTCCTGGGCATCCTCATCCGGCGGTTCGGCCGTAAGAAGGGAGGGGAGTCCAAATGATCTATCTCCAGCTTTTCATCGAGTTCTTCAAAGTGGGCCTCTTCACCGTGGGCGGCGGCCTTGCCTCCCTCCCCTTCCTTTACGACATCGCCGACCGCTTCGATTGGTTCACCCCCACCGAGCTCATCGACATGATCGCCATTTCCGAATCCACCCCCGGGCCTATCGGCATCAACATGGCCACCTTCGCCGGCTATAACGCCGCCGGCGTCCCCGGCGCCATCGTGGCCAGCGTTTCCACCACCATCCCGGCCTTTTTCATCATCATCGCCATCGCCAGGGTGCTCCAGAAATTCCGGGAAAGCCCCCTGGTGGAGGGCGCCTTCTACGGGCTGCGCCCGGCGGTGACCGCCCTCATCGCCTACGCCGCCTGGGACATTATGCGCCTGACCCTCATCGACACCACCGCCCAGATTTCCCAGGTGACCGAGTTTTTCAACCTGCCGGCCATCCTCCTCTTCGGGGTGATCTACCTGCTGCTGGTGAAGTTCAACAAGCATCCCGTCTTTTACATCGGCCTGGCGGCCCTCGTCGGGGTCTTTGTCCCCATGGGCTGAAAGGGCCTTTCCCCCCCTCCCGCCGGGGAGCGGAGCCGCCCTCCGGGGCGGCTTTTTCTGTTATGGGGAAAGCGGCCCGGCCGCTCCGCCTCCCTTTGACAGGGGCCCCGCTTTGGGTTACAATAGCATAGACCACACCGCGGCCAATCTGGGGAACGGAGGAATTACGCCATGCTGAACATCGCCCTTTGCAGCGGCAGCTCCCGGGAGCTGGACCTGCTGGAGTCCATGCTGGAGGACTACCGGAGCCTCCGGCCCCAACCGGAATTCGCCTGCCGCCGCTTCCTCTCCCTGGCGGACCTCCAGGAGCGGGCCCGGGCCGGGGAACGGTTCCCCCTCTGCTTTGTGGACCTCCACATCCCC
>CAJFUT010000126.1 GCA_904420255.1 uncultured Angelakisella sp.
TCTCACGGACCTGAAAATGGAGCGGCCCTCTTTGTAGGTGGCCAGGATGGGGATTTCCCCGATGGCCTCGGGGGCGGCGGTGCGGGGATCGGCCCCCAGCACCACCAGGTCCGCCAGCTTCCCGGGGGTGATGCTCCCCTTGCGGTCCTCCTCAAAGAGCTGGTAGGCGCCGGCGGCGGTGCAGGCCCGCAGTGCCTCGGTCACCCCGATCCGCTGCTCCTCCCCCAGAACCCTGCCGCCCCGGGTCCGGCGGCAGACGGCGTTTTTCACCGCCAGCATCACGTCGGGGCGGACCACCGGGCTGTCCTGGTGGAGGGTGAAGGGCACCCCCTCCTCCATGGCCCACCGCAGGGGGCTGATGCGGCCGGCCCGCTCCGGCCCCAGCACCGATTCATAGTGGTAATCCCCCCAGTAGTAGACATGGTCGTGGAAAAAGCTGGCCAGCATCCCCAGCCGGGCCATCTCCCGGAGCTGCTCCCGGCGGACGGTCTGGCAGTGGATCACCACCGGGCGCAGTTCCCGGCCCGTCCCCGCTTTTTCCACCGCCTGCCGCCAGCAGTCGATCATCTGCTGGATGGCCGCGTCCCCATTGGCGTGGACGTTCACCTGCCAGCGGTTCCCGATGGCCTGGAGGAAAAATTCCCGTACGTTCTCCTCTTTCTGGACCGGGAAGCCCCGGTAATCCGGCTCCTTCCCCTCCGGGGCCCTGTAATAGGGCTGGCTGAGCCAGGCGGTCTTGCCCTGGGGGGAGCCGTCCAGGTAGAGCTTCACCGCCGCCATGCGGCAGCGGTCCCGGTAGGGGTTTTCACTGGGGCTGCCGCCCCTGGGAAGGTGCTTCTGAGCCGCCTCCGGGTCCAGGCAGCAGGCCACGTCCCCCAGAAGGACCCCCGCTTTCCCAGCCCCCAGCAGAAGGTCCAGGTCCCGGGGAGTGGTGCGGCCGTCCTGGGCGGTGGTGATGCCGTAGGAGGCGTAAAGCCGGGAGGCCCGCCCCACCGCCGCCACCAGCTGCTCCGGGCCGGGGCCCTTCATCAGGGCGGCCTTGGCGGGATGGGTGAAGGCGGTTTCCTTCAAAAGGCCCTGGGGGTCCACCTCGCCCCCCTCCGGCACCTCCGGATGCTCCCCCAGGTAGCCCAGCAGCTCCATGGCCCGGGTATTGACGGCGCAGAGGTGCCCCGAAACATGGGTGACGGCCACCGGGATCTCCCGGGAGATCCGGTCCAGGTCGTGGCGGGTGGGGTGGCGTTCCCCCTCCATGACGGCGTTGTCGTAGCCCAGCCCCAGGAGCCACTGGCCCGGGGCCAGGCTTGCCTCCGCCAGGTATTTCTTCCCGGCCCGGACCAGGTCCTCCACCGAATCGCAGCCCCCCTGGGGGGAAGGGGAGGCGTCAAAGAGGAGAAGGCCGAAGGCCACGGCGCTCAGGTGGGAATGGCCGTCCAC
Organism: uncultured Angelakisella sp.; assembly: GCA_904420255.1. GTDB lineage: Bacteria > Bacillota > Clostridia > Oscillospirales > Ruminococcaceae > Angelakisella. Next base: position 1,438 of record CAJFUT010000126.1, read on the forward strand.
AAAGCCGGGGAGGATGGTCCTCCCGCCCCAGTCCTCCACCGCCGCCCGGGGATGCTCCCGCCGCAGCTCCTCAAAATCCCCCACCTGGCGGATGATCCCCTGGGAAACCCAGACGCCGCCGGCCTCGGGCCGCTCCCTGTCCATGGTAATGATATTCCCCCGAAAGAGCTGTTCCATTTTCCGTCCATCCTTTCCCCGGGAAGCCCCCGGCTATCGCTGTCCTTATCAAGCCCAATTTGCCCGGGCCTATTCCTCCTGCCGTTTTGTATGCTGTGGGATTGACGCTGTCAATATTTTCATGGCGGAAACCCCGTAAAGGTATACCGCTTTTCTTGTTTTCCGATGCTGTTTCTATTATAATAAACTTAAATCCTTCCGCGGGCAAGGGGCGGCCGGCCGGGGCATTCCAGTCCCGGCGGCACGCCCTCCCCGCGCCCGGGGGAATCGGCCCCCGGCAGGGAAAAAGGAGGCTCCCATGTTAGGTGAACGGCTGGCGCTGCTGCGCCGCAGGGACCATGTTTCCCAAAAGGAGCTGGGAAAGGAAATCAACGTTTCCCATTACACCATTTCCTCCTATGAAAAGGGGCGGAGCGAGCCCAATGACGAGATCAAGGTCCGTATCGCCCGGTACTTCAACGTATCCCTGGACTACCTGGCGGGCCTCATCGACGAGCCCCTCCCCTACGACCGGCAGCGGGGGGTGCTCCACCTGCCGGATTCCATGACCCCCGACCAGCGGGAGCTGATTCAGGGCTTCCTGGACTACTGGGCCATGGAGGGGGCGGGGGACGGCTCCCGGGGGGAGAAAAAGTAA
>CAJFUT010000127.1 GCA_904420255.1 uncultured Angelakisella sp.
CCGGGGGGCTCCCCGGCCGCTCTTTGTCACTTTCTCTCGGCAGAGAAAGTGAGGCCCGGACCTCCGGTGCGACCGGAGTAATACTTGAGTGAAAGCCCTGCGCCAACAGAAAATGCTCTTCCCCAGCCCAAGTGATATGCTCAGAGAGCGGGGCACAATCTAACGATGAGAAGGCGCTTCTCTTACGGACGCAAGAGAGCGGGCCCGGCAGGCCGGGCGGCCAACCACGTGAGCCACAGTGAAAGAAGCGAAAGCAGGTGCGCCGCTCAGCTTGGGCTGTCAGAACCGAACCGTGCGGGTGAAGCCCGCCAGAGAGCGGGGCACAAACTAGCGCAGCGTAGGCGCTTCTCTTACGGACGCAAGAGAGCGGGGCACAACCTAACGATTCATGAACCGCGGCTCACGGACTCAAGAGAGCGGCGCACGAACTAACGATTCATGAACCGTTACTCACGGACGCAAAAATTTCCAGGAGGCGGTTGTATTTGGCGACCCGCTCGCTGCGGCAGGGGGCGCCGGATTTGATCTGGCCGCAGCCGGTGGCCACCGCCAGGTCGGCGATGATGGGGTCCTCGGTTTCGCCGCTGCGGTGGGACATCACCGCCCCCCAGCCCTTCTGCTGGGCCAGCTCCACCGCCTGGAGGGTTTCGGTGAGGGTGCCGATCTGGTTGGGCTTGATGAGGATGGCGTTGGCCGCCCCCTCCTCCAGCCCCCGCTTGAGCCGCCGGATGTTGGTGACGAAGAGGTCGTCCCCCACCAGCTGCATCCGCTCCCCCAGCCGGCGGGTCAGCAGCTGCCAGCCCTGCCAGTCGTCCTCGGCGGCGCCGTCCTCCAGGGAGAGGATGGGGTATTTGGCGGCAAGGCCCGCCCAGTAGTCCACCAGCTGCTCCCGGGTGTAGACCTTCCCCCCCTTGGGGGTGCGGTAGACCCCGCCCTCCTGGGCCCACTCGCTGGCGGCGGCGTCCAGGGCCAGGGCCATCTCCTCCCCCGGGCGGTAGCCGGCCCGGGAGATGGCCTGGAGGATCAGCTCCAGGGCCTCCTCGTCGGAGGAGAGGTTGGGGGCGAAGCCCCCCTCGTCACCTACCCCGGCGGCCAGCTTCCGCTCCCGGAGGATGGCCCCCAGGGCGTGGTACACCTCGGCGCAGCGGCGCAGCCCCTCGGGGAAGGAGGGCATATTCCGGGGGATGATCATAAACTCCTGGATGTCCACGTTGTTGGCGGCGTGGGCCCCGCCGTTGAGAATGTTCATCATGGGGACGGGGAGGACCTTTTCCGCCCGGGGGCAGAGCCACCGCCACAGGGGCTCCCCGGCGGAGGCCGCCCCGGCCCGGGCCGAGGCCAGGGAGAGGGCCAGGATGGCGTTGGCCCCCAGCTTTTCTTTGCTGCGGGTGCCGTCGGCGTCCAGGAGGGCCTGGTCCACCGCCTGGTAATCCCGGGCGTCCAGCCCGGCCACCGCCGCCCCCAGGGGCCCCCGGACGTTCTCCACCGCCTGGAGCACCCCCTTGCCCCCGTACCGGGCCTTGTCCCCGTCCCGGAGCTCGTGGGCCTCGTGGACCCCGGTGGAGGCCCCGGAGGGGGCGTTGGCCCAGCCCCGGCTGCCGTCCTCCAGCTCCACCCCCGCCCGGACGGTGGGGTTGCCCCGGCTGTCCAGAATCTCCAGGGCCCACACTTTTTTGATTTTGGAAGAATTCATGATTTCCCTCTTTCCTTTCGGCAAAAAAATTGAAATAATAGGAGAAAAGCCATCGTTCTATAGTGTGGATGGGCGGGCCGGGGAATATTCAGCTTTTTTGGAAGAAGATGGCATGATAATTCGGCGGGGCCGGAGCAAACTAATGCCGAGGCAAAGGCGGCGCCTTCCCAGCGCCGGCGGTCCGCCTCCCTTGGCCCCGCCAAGGCATTTAAAAAGAAGAACAGGTGATTTGTCAGATGAAAACGAAACGATTCGCAGTTCTGCTGACGGCGGCGGTCCTGGTCCTGGCACTGGGGATGACTGGCTGTACCGGGGGATGCTCCACCGATGATGTGTCCAGCTCCAGCACCAGTTCCTCGTCCAGCAGCACCTCCTCCAGCTCCTCCAGCAGCAGCTCCTCGTCCAGCAGCAGCATGAGCGAGCCCAGCACCAGCACGCCGGATGAGGACAGCACGCCGGAGGATTCCAGCGCCAGCTCCACCTCCAGCCTCCCTCCCGATTCCACCTCTGCCGAGGCGACCATGGGCACCGATTTCGAGGAGATCGGTGCCCTCTCCTCCCAGAGCCTGGACTGGGGCCCGGGAGGCCCGGTGGACGAGAAGAACCGCTCCCAGGGGGCCATCCTCTACAACGAGAAATACGGCGGTTACGACGCCCTCTTCCTGGCGGCGGACGAGCCGGTGGTCTATATGACCTTTGACGAGGGTTACGAATACGGGCTGACCCCCACCTTCCTTTCCATCCTGAAGGAAAAGGATGTGAAGGGCCTGTTCTTTGTTACTTACGATTTTGCCGCCCGGCAGCCGGAGCTGGTGCAGCAGATCATCGACGAGGGCCACGTCCTGGGGAACCACAGCTGGAGCCACAAGAACTACAGCACCCTCACCCCCAAGGAGGCGGCGGAGGACCTGATGAAGCTCCACGACTACATCAAGGAAAATTTCGACTACGAGATGAAGTATTTCCGCTTCCCCAGCGGCAACTTCAACGAGCAGACCCTGGCGGTGGTCCAGTCCATGGGGTACAAATCGGTGTTCTGGTCCTTCGCCTACCAGGACTGGCTCACCGACGACCAGCCGGAGCCCGCCGCCTCCGCCGACCGGATCGTGAACGCCGCCTGCCCGGGGAACATCTACCTCCTCCACGCCGTATCCCAGACCAACGCCGACATCCTCCCGGAGGTCATCGACCGCGTCCGGGACGCCGGCTACACCTGGGGGGACCCGGCGGAGCTGTGACCCCCGGCTCGGAGCCAAACAAAAAAACCGCCCTGAGAGACGATCTCAGGGCAGTTTTGCGTTTGCCGGGGTCACTGGCTGATGGTCACCGTGCGGCCTTTGGCCTCCAGGTCGGCGGCGGCTTCCTCCAGGGTCATCTGGCAGTAGGGGGAGAATTCCAGAGGGTCGGAGCCCCCCTCGCCGTAGCCCCCCTTGCCGTAATCGGGGTAGGAATAGGAATGGAACACCAGCTTCCCGTCCTGGAACTGGAGCCGGTCCATGGTGACGCCGTCGTCGCCGGGGGCCTCCAGGTACCAGGTGCCGGAGCCGTAGGCCGTTTCCTTGGGCTCCTGGGCGGCCTCGGAGGACGGGCTCCCGGAGGACGGGCTTTCAGGAGTTTCTTCCGGGGCTTCCGCCTGGCCCACGGGGTCCTCCGCCTCGGGGGCGGGGGCGGTGGATCGGCTTTCCCCGCCGGAAGCGGGGCTCTGGGAGGCCTCCTCCCCGCCGCCGCACCCGGCCAGGGCGAGGCAGAGGAGAAGGGCCGCGAAAATAGCGGTCAGTTTCATGGGAAAGGCTCCTTTTTGTGGGATTTGGTTTAATCCTGGGCCAGGTCCACTCGAATCGAAAGCTCCTGGAGGCTCTTTTCCTCCACCGTGTCGGGGCAGCCGGTCATCAGCTCGCTGGCGTTCTGGACCTTGGGGAAGGCGATGACCTCCTTGATGGAATCCCGGCCCAGCATCAGCATCACCAGCCGGTCCAGGCCGAAGGCCATCCCCCCGTGGGGCGGGGCGCCGTACTTGAAGGCGTCGATGAGGAAGCCGAACTGGGCCCGGGCCCGCTCCTCGGTGAAGCCCAGGGCGCGGAACATCCGCTCCTGGAGCTCCGGGTCGTTGATGCGGATGGAGCCGCCCCCCACCTCGCAGCCGTTGAGGACCATGTCGTAGGCCCTGGCCCGGCAGTGCTCGGGGTCGGTGTCCATAATGGGGAGGTCCTCCAGCATGGGGCTGGTGAAGGGGTGGTGCTTGGCCACATACCGCTCCTCCTCCTCGTCGTACTCAAAGAGGGGGAACTCGGTGATCCACAGAAGGTCAAAGGTGTTCTCGGGGATGAGGCCCAGCAGCCGCCCCAGGTGGTTCCGGAGGGCTCCCAGGCTGTCGTAGACCACCCCGTTTTTGGGGTCGGCCACAATGAGGATCACGTCCCCGGTTTCGGCCCCCATCCGCTCCCGGACGGCACGGGCCTCCTCCGGGGTGAGGAACTTCTCGTAGGAGGAGCTTTCCCCCTCGGGGGTGAGGCGGGTGAAGGCCAGCCCCTTAGCCCGGTAGGTCTTGACAAAGTCGGTGAGCTTGTCGATCTCCTTCCGGGAGAGCTTGGCCGCGGCGCCCTTGGCGTTGATGGCCCGCACCGAGCCGCCGCCGTCCACCGCCCCCCGGAACACCTTGAACCCGGTATCCCGGAGCAGGTCGGTGAGGTCGGTGAGCTCCAGGCCGAAGCGGGTATCCGGCTTGTCGCTGCCGTAGCGGTCCATGGCCTCCTGGTACTTGAGGCGGCGGAAGGGGGTGGGGATTTCCACCCCCAGCACCTCTTTGAAGACGTGCTTCATGAAGCCCTCGTTCACCGTCATCACATCGTCCTCGTCCACGAAGGACATCTCCAGGTCGATCTGGGTGAACTCCGGCTGGCGGTCGGCCCGCAGGTCCTCGTCCCGGAAGCACCGGGCGATCTGCATATAGCGGTCGTACCCCGAGAGCATGAGGAGCTGCTTATACTGCTGGGGGGACTGGGGCAGGGCGTAGAATTTCCCCGGCTGGACCCGGCTGGGCACCAGGTAGTCCCGGGCCCCCTCGGGGGTGGACTTGATGAGGCAGGGGGTTTCGATTTCCAGGAAACCGTTCTGGTCGTAATAATCCCGGGCCGCCTTGACGATGCGGTGGCGCATCATCAGGTTGCGCTGCATCTCCCCCCGGCGCAGGTCCAGGTAGCGGTACTTGAGGCGCAGCTCCTCCTTGACGCTGGTGGTGTCGGTGATCTCGAAGGGCGGGGTCTGGGCCTTGGCCAGGATGCGCAGCTCCCGGACATAGACCTCCACGTCGCCGTTCTTCATCTCCTTGTTCACCGATTCCCGGGCCCGGACCTCCCCCCTGGCCATGAGGACGTATTCCGCCCGCACGGTCTGGGCTTTTTTCCGCAGCTCCTCGGGGGTCTGGTCGTCGAAGGCCAGCTGGACGATGCCGGTGCGGTCCCGGAGGTCCACAAAGACCAGCATCCCCTTGTCCCGGATTTTCTGCACCCAGCCGCAGACCACCACCTCCCGCCCCAGGAGGGCGGCGGTGGTTTCCCCGCAGTAATTGGTGCGCTTGAGTCCTGTCATTGTGTCTGCCATGATACTACTTCCTCTCCCCGCCGGAAAAGGGCCCCGGGGGCCCAAGCCCCTGCGGCCCGCTTCCCCTTTCGCGGGATTTCTTTTAGATTCAGCCCTCGCCGTGATGGTGGTGGTCCAGGCCCAGCTGGCCGGCCACCTCCTCCAGGTCGGCGTAGGCGTTTTTCATGATCTCCTCGTAGACGGCGTCGGAGAAGCCGTCCCCCAGGGGGATGGGGGAGGTAGCGCCGGTGCGCATGGATTTGAGAAGGGCCTCCCCCTTCTGGAGCTCGTCGTCCCCCAGGACGATGACGTACTTGGCCCCCAGCTTGTTGGCGTATTTCATCTGGGCCTTCACCGAGCGGCCCATCAGGTCGCACTGGGCGGAGAAACCCTCGCTCCGCAGGAGGTTTGCCAGCTGGAAGGCCTTGACCCCGGCGGCCCGGCCCATGGAGGCCAGGTAGACGTCGCAGGTCTGCTCCGGGGGGAAATCGCACCCCTCGTCCTCCATGATCTTGAGGATCCGCTCCAGCCCCATGGCGAAGCCGATGCCCTCCAGATTGGGGCCGCCCAGCTCCTGGATGAGGCCGCCGTACCGCCCGCCGCCGCCGCAGACCATCCGCTCCCCGTCGGGGGCGGTGTGGACCATCTCAAAGACGGTGCGGGTGTAGTAATCCAGCCCCCGGACGATGGTGGGCTCCACCCGGAAGGGGATGCCGGCGGCGGAGAGCCGCTGCTGCACCTCCCGGAAATGCTCCTGGCAGTCCCCGCAGAGGTAATCCAGGATGCTGGGGGCCCCGGCGGCGATCTCCTTGTCCTGGGGGCTCTTGCAGTCCAGCACCCGGAGGGGGTTCTTGTCCAGCCGCTCCAGGCAGGTGGAGCAGAGCTGCCCCCGGTACTGGCTGAAATAGCGGAGCAGGGCGTCGGTGTACCGCTTGCGGCACTCCCGGCAGCCCAGGGAATTGATCTCCAGCACCACGTTCTGGAGCCCCAGCACCTGGAAGCACTCGCAGGCCAGGGCCAGGAGCTCGCTGTCGGCGGCGGGGGAATCGGCGCCGTAAAGCTCCACCCCGAACTGGTGGAACTCCCGGAACCGCCCGCTGCCCGGCTTTTCGTACCGGAAGCAGGTGATGTTGTAGCTGAGCTTCACCGGCAGGGCGTCCCCCAGCAGGCCGTTTTCCAGGGCGGCCCGGGCCACCCCGGCGGTGCCCTCCGGCCGGAGGGTGACGCTCCGGTCCCCCTTGTCCTGGAAGGTGTACATCTCCTTCTGGACCACGTCGGTGGTATCCCCCACCGAGCGGTTGAACAGCTCGGTGTGCTCGAAGGTGGGGATGCGGATTTCCCGGAAGCCGAAAAGCTCCGCGGTCTGGAGCAGGGTCTTTTCCAGGTACTGCCATTTGGGGGTTTCCCCGGGGAGGATGTCCTTGGTGCCCCGGGGGGCGGTGGTGAGATATGCCATAAAATTCCCTCACATCTGAGATTTTTGCCCTTCCCTCAGAAGGGCTTGGGATTAGGGTTTACAATGTCCCGCCAATCCAGGTCTCCGTGCTCCAGGGCATGGATCAGGGCCTCGGCGGTGGCGATGTTGGTGGCCACCGGGATGTTGTAGACATCGCAGAGCCGCAGGAGGTTGGACTCGTCCGGCTCGTTGGACTTGGCGGTGATGGGGTCCCGGAAGAACATCAATAGGTCGATCTCGTTGCAGGAGATCCGGGAGGCGATCTGCTGGTCCCCTCCCTGGGAGCCCGCCATGAAGCGGACGATGCTCAGGCCGGTGGCTTCCGCCACCATCTTGCCGGTGGTGCCGGTGGCGCAGAGGTTGTGGCGGCTGAGGATGCCGCAGTAGGCGATGCAGAACTGGACCATCAGCTCCTTCTTAGCGTCATGGGCGATGAGTGCGATGTTCATTGGGATATCCCTTCTTTCTCACAAAAACTCTATTTCTTTCTTCTCTTGAAGGTATTCGATTAGGGGAAGAGCTCCAGGGGGACCCGCTCCCCCAGCAGCCGCCGGGCGATGGCGTCCAGCTCCCGGCCGGCGGGGGTGTCGGGGGCCCTCTCCGCCGGGGGCTCCAGGCCGGGGGCCTCGGGCACCGCCCCCAGCAGCTGCACCCCCGCCAGGTCCACCACGTCGTCCAGGTCCCGCACCCGGGGGGAGGGGACCAGACGCCGGGGGACCCGGTTGATGATGAGCCGCTGGCGGGTGAGACCCGACTTCCAGAGGAAGCCGGAAACCTTGGCCGCCCCCCGGGCCGAAATCTCGTCGGGGAGGGTGATCAGCAGGGCCCCGGAACAGAGCCGGGCGGTGATGCCGTCCAGGGGGCCGTAGCCGGCGCCGCAGTCGGCAAAGACGTAATCCCACCGGCTGCCGGCCCAGGAAAAGAGGGCGGCCATCCGCTCCCGGGCGGGGAGGTATTCCGGGTCCCCGGGGGCCAGGAGCACCCGGAGCCCGGTGGGCTCGTGGACCTGGAGGGCGTCCTCCAGGCTGCACCGGCCCTCCAGCACGTCGGAAAGGTCGAAAATCGACCGGGCCGGAAGGCCCAAAAGCAGGTCCAGCCCCCGGAAGCCGGTATCGGTTTCCAGGATCAGCACCCGCTTGCCCCTTCTGGCAAGGCCGGCGGCCACATGGGCGCAGAGGGTGGATTTCCCCACGCCCCCCTTGCCGGAGGCCACCATGATGGTTTCCGCCAAAGCCTTGCCCTCCCTTTTCCACAAAATCGGCAATATTTACTTATAGTGTATCACAGATGGGACGAAAATGGAATGGGTCAGCCAGATTTTTCCAGCCAAATTTTCAGGGGAGGAGGGCGCCGGAATCCGGCACCGCCTCGGTATCGGTGTCCCCGAAGAAATACTGGTCGGCGATCTTCCGGGCCACCGGGGCGCCGGTGTAGCCCTGGCCGCCGTCCTCGATGACCACGGCGATGGCGATTTCCGGGTCGTCGGCGGGCATATAGCAGATATAGGTGGAGGTGAGGTTGGTGAGGCTTTCGGGGGTGCCGGTCTTGGAGGCCACGGTGTAGGGGAAGTCCAGCCAGCTGCTGGCCGAGGTGCCCCCCGGCTGGCTGGCCATCACCATCCCCTCCCGGACCACCTGGAAGGTTTCCGCCGAGGCGGGGACCTGGTCCACCACCTCGGGCTCGGTTTCCTCCAGCACCTCCTCAAAGCCGTAGGTGGTCACCGCCTTCACCAGGTGGAGCCGCATCCGCTGGCCGTCGTTGGCCAGGGTGGCGGCGTAGCCCGCCAGTTGCAGGGGGGTGAAGCCGTGGTCCAGCTGGCCGATGGCCGACTGGATGATGTTGCCGTTGGTCCAGATATCCCCGGCGGCCTCCCGGGTCTCCCGGCTGGACCGCTGGCCCTTGGCCTCGGGGATCTCGATGCCGGTCAGCTCCCCCAGGCCAAAGTGGGAGGCGTATTCGTTCTGCAGGTCGATGCCCAGCCGCCAGCCGGTTTCGTAGAAGAAGATGTTGCAGGACACCGCCAGGGCGTGGCGGACGTCGATGTTGCCGTTGACATAGAGGCAGTGGGGGGTATAGGGGGCCAGGCGGGTGTAGGTGCCGGTGCAGAGGATGGTTTCCTCCGGGGTGATGACCCCCTCGGTGAGCCCCGCCACCGCCACCGAGGGCTTATAGGTGGAGCCGGGGCGGTAAAGCCCCATGGTGGCCCGGTTCAGCAGGGGCTCCGGGTCCTGCTGGGCCAGGTCGTTATAGTCCTGGTAATAGGTGCTGTTGTCGTAGCTGGGGTAGGTGGCCATGGCCAGCACCTCCCCGGTCTTCACAGCCACGCAGACGGCGGCGCCGGCGCTGGCGTCCTTGCCCTCGTTGATGGTGGTGTTCTGCTGGAGGAGGGCGATCTGGTCCGCCAGGGCCTCCTGGGTCACCTTCTGGAGGTCCCGATCCAGGGTGAGGACCACCGTGTTCCCCGGGGTGGGGGAAACGGTTTCCTCCACCTCCACCACCTGGTGCTGGGCGTTGAGGGTGATCCGCCGCTCCCCGTTCTGGCCCCGGAGGACGCTTTCATAGGCGCTCTCGATGCCGCTGCGGCCGATGGTATCGCTGCCCCGGTAGCCCTGCTGGTTTTCGCTGCTCCACAGGAGCCCCTCGGCCTCCAGGGCCTCCAGGTCCTCCTGGTACAGCGGCCCGGTGATGCCGATGACGTGGGGGGCCAGGGTGCCGTCGGAATATTCCCGCACCGTGCTCTGGATCACGTCCACCCCGGGCAGGGCGTAGCTGTACTCCTGGACGGTGGTGGCCACCGTGGTGCTGACGTCCTGGGCGAAGGTGTAGTTGTTGCGGTAGCTGAAATCCTGCTGGGCCATCTCATACCGCACCCCGGCCAGCTTCCGCTGGCTGGCGGGGTCGTCCGCCCAGTCCCCCAGGTCGTAGTAGGTGGCGCTGCACAGCCAGCTCATGCAGTCGTCGGCGGTGGCGTAGGGGGCCAGGGAAAGGGCCTCCCGGAGCTTCTCCACCTGGGAATCCATCCCCTCGAGGAAGGTGTAATGGACGCTGCCGTCGGCGCCCACCTCCGGCTCGGAAATGGGGAGGTTGTCGATCCACTCCTGCCCCAGGGATTCCAGCAGCTCCATCAGTTCCAGGATGACCTCGTTCTCCTGCCCCACCGGCAGGTAGGCCTGGTCCAGGATGATGTCCATGCTGATGCGGTTGGTGGCGAAGGGACGGCCGTAGCGGTCCACGATCTCCCCCCGGGCCGCCACCACCGTCTGGGTGCGGGTGTAGCCCTGGGTCACCTTCCGCTTGTAGTCCTCCCCCTGGGTGATCTGGATGAACACCAGCTGGTAGACAAACACCAGCAGCACCAGGGCCACAAGGCCGCCGGCGATGGCAAAGCGGATGCGTTCGTTTTTCGGGTTCAAGGGCAGCTCCTTTCAGACAGGGGCGCGGCTGTCACTCCTGGGCCTCCAGCAGCTGCTGGAAGAACAGGTGGAACCGACGCACCCCGTAAAAGGCGGGGACCGCCGCCGCCGCCGTATAGAGGCAGAGGGGCAGCACCTGGGCGGTAAAGAGGAGGCCGGGGCTTTCGTAGCCCCGGATGAGGACGGTGAAGAAAAAGGCGACGCTCTGGGCAAAGAGCATGGTAAGGAAGGTGAACAGGAAGCAGTTGGTGGCCACCGGGCGCATATAGTTCTGCACCAGCAGCCCCACGGCGCAGCAGCAGAGGAAGAAGATCAGGGCGTAGAAGCCGAAGCGGTAGTAGGAGAAGATGTCGCAGAGCAGCCCCCCCGCCGCCCCGCAGAGGGCCCCGGCGAATTCCCCCTCGAACATGGCCGCGGCCACCGCCAGGGCGGCCACCAGCATGGGCTTGACGCCGGCGATGACGAAAAGCCCGGGGGTGTTCTGGAGGACGCAGAGGAAAACTCCCCCCAGGAAATAGAGCAGGTATTTGAGGACCTTGTAGCGGGTCTTGGGCATCCTATCCCTCCTCCTGGGCGCCGTCCAGGGCCTGGGCGGCCTCGTCCTTGCCGCTGAAGTCGGTGATGACAAAGACCTGCTTGGCCCCCTGGATGTCAGCGGCGGGCTTCACCACCGCGTAGAGGGAGAGGCCGGAGGCCTCGGTTTCCACCGAGAGGATTTCCCCGATGACCAGGCCCTTGGGCAGCAGCCCGCCGGTGCCGGAGGTGACGATGATGTCCCCGGGGGTGGCGCCGCTCTCCCGGGGGAGGAAGCCCAGCTGGCAGTTCCCCTCCAGGGAGAGGGGGATGGAGCCGGTGATGATGCCGGTGTCCAGGGTGTGGATATCCACGCCGCCGATGTTCACCGCCGTGTCCAGGATGGTCTGGACCTTGGAATAGCTGTAGCCCACCTCGCTGACGATGCCCACCAGGCCGTCGCTGGTGATGACGGGGCAGCGGAGGGTGACCCCCTGGTAGGAGCCCACGTCGATGGTGAAGGAGCCGAAGCGGTCGTCGGGGGAGCGGGACACCACCGTGGCCGGCTCGAAGATGAAATCGCTGTTGCGCTCCTTGATCTCCAGAAGCTCCCGGAACTGCTCGTTTTCCATCTTGGCCGACTCATAGTCGATGAGCTGCTCCTGGAGCTCCTGGATCTCGGCCCGGAGGGCCTGGTTCTCCTCATAAAGCTCCCCGGCGTGGAGGAAGGGGCCCAGGCGCTCCTCCAGGAAGCCCCCCGCGGCGGCGCTGACGCTCTGGAGGGGCACCATCAGCAGCCCCCCGGCGCTGGAGAGGAAGGGCATGAGGCCGCCGGTGTAGATGGCCCGCAGCAGGAAGGAGAACAGCAGGGCGCCCACCACCAGGAGGACCCGGAAACGGTTGGTTTTGAAGAAGTCTTTCACGGTGTCGGCCTCCTTTGCTGCAGAAGGGGAAGCGCAGCTGCCCAAAGTCAGAACAAGGCTGGAGGACCCCCGGCGGGGGAGCCTCCAACCCCGGAAGCGGCCCTCAAAGGGCCGGGGAACGCGGGCGGGAATCAGCCTCTTTCGTCGCCGGAAACCGCCTCGTTGTGCTTGTAGCTCACCTCCAGGATCCGCCCGGCCCCCAGGGCCACGCAGTCCAGGGGGTTCTCGGCGATGTGGACCGGCATCCCGGTTTCGATGGTGATGAGGCGGTCCAGCCCCTTGAGCATGGCGCCGCCCCCGGTGAGGGTGATGCCCCGGTCGATGATATCCGCCGAAAGCTCCGGCGGGGTCTTTTCCAGGGTGCTGCGGATGGCGTCCAGGATGGCCACGATGGAGTCCACCAGGGCCTCCCGGATTTCCTGGGGGGTGAGGATGATGTTCTTGGGGAAGCCGTCGGCCAGGTTCCGGCCCTTGATCTCCACCGTCTCCTCGTTTTCGTAGGGGTAGGCGGAGCCGATGCAGATTTTGATGTTCTCGGCGGTGCGCTCCCCGATGAGGAGGTTGTATTTCTTCTTCACATAGGCGATGATGGCCTTGTCGAATTCATCCCCGGCCACCCGCACCGATTTGCTCACCACGATGCCTCCCATGGAGATCACCGCCACCTCGGTGGTGCCGCCGCCGATGTCCACCACCATGCTTCCCACGGCCTCCTCCACCGGCAGGCCGGCCCCGATGGCCGCGGCCATGGGCTCCTCCACGATGGTGACGTACTTGGCGCCGGCCTTCTGGGCCGCCTCCCGCACCGCCCTGCGCTCCACGGCGGTGACGCCGGAGGGGATGCAGATGACCACCCGGGGCTTGGAAAAGAGGGACTTGCCGATGCTTTTCTCCAGGAACCACTGGAGCATACTGGCGGTGACGTCAAAGTCGGCGATGACCCCGTCCTTCAGGGGGCGGATGGCCATGATGGACCCGGGGGTCCGGCCGATGACGTCCTTGGCCGCCTGGCCCACATACTTCACCACGTCGGTGCGCACGTCCACCGCCACCACCGAGGGCTCCCGCATGATGATGCCCTTGCCCTTCATATAAATCAGGGTATTCGCGGTACCCAGATCGATTCCGATGCTTTTTGAAGCAAACATATTGTTTTCCCTTGCTCCTTTCCCATTCCGGTCCGGCCGGCCCCGATGCCCCATCCACACAAAAAGTGTTGCCAGACCAGGGCGCCCATAGTCATTTCATATTGTATCACAGCAAAATCCGGTAAACAAGGAAGGAAGCCCCGGAATTTGTTATGATTTTATAAACTTTTCACTGGCCCGGCATAAGGCCCGGAAGCTCCCGGCGCAGCTCCCGCCAGAGCCGGGAAACCGGCAGCCCCATGACGGTGAAGAAGTCCCCCCGCAGCTCCCGCACCAGCAGTGCCCCGGCGCCCTGGACGCCGTAGCCGCCGGCCTTGTCGTAGGGCTCGGGGGTGGAGGCGTACCAGGCCATTTCCTCCGGGGAGAGGGGCCAGAACTCCACCCGGGCCTCCTCCCGGAAGCTGCGCCGCACCCCCCGCCCCAGGAGGGCAACCCCGGTGAAGACGGTGTGTTCCCGCCCCGAAAGGAGGGAGAGCATCCAGAGGCATTCCTCCCGGTCCCGGGGCTTGCCCAGGATGCGGCCGTCCACCGCCACCACCGTGTCCGCCCCGATCACCAGGGCCTCCTCCCCGGCGGGGCGCAGGGCCAGCACCGCCTCCGCCTTCCGGAGGGCCAGCTCCTCCACCGCCTCCTCCGGCGGGGTGCCGGGGGCCAGAGCCTCGTCGGCGTCGGAGGCCTGGACGGTGAAATCCCGGGTGATGAGGCCCATCAGCTCCCGCCGCCTTGGCGACTGGGAGGCTAAAATCAACAAAGGCATCGCCTGAAACTCCTTTCTACTGCGTGGCGCCTTATTCTATCTTGGATTAGCTATCTGCGCCGGGATTCATTTTAGGTTGTGCCATGGGAAGTATTTGTGGTTTGAGAA
>CAJFUT010000128.1 GCA_904420255.1 uncultured Angelakisella sp.
AAAGCGGCTATTATACCATTTTTTTAAAAGCCCTTTTCCTCGTCCCCTTTGGGGACAACCGGAAAAGATGGCCCATACCACAACCGCTTTGCGCTTGTGGTAAAATAGCCGCAAAGCGGCTATTTTACCTTTATTTTAAAGCCGTTTTTCTCCCCGGCTATGCCGGGAACCGAAAAACATGGCCCATACCACAACCGCTTTGCGCTTGTGGTATCGTAATATCAGTAAAAATTGGCCTGCCGGGGACCGCAGGCCGGGGAAGGGCTTCGGGCCGTCCCCGCCGGGTCCCTCCGGCGGGCCTGGAGAGAACGGGAAACGGGAGAAGCGAAGATGAAACTGGGATTCGATCACGAGACTTATATCCAGCGCCAGTCCAAATACATCCTGGAGCGGGTCAACGGCTGGGACAAGCTCTACCTGGAATTCGGCGGCAAGCTGATGTACGACCTCCATGCCAAGCGGTGCCTGCCCGGCTACAAGGCCAACGCCAAGCTGGAGCTGCTGCAGACCCTCCGGGACCAGGCGGAGATCATCATCTGCGTCTACGCCGGGGATATCGAGAGCAACAAGCTCCGGGGGGATTTCGGCACCAGCTACGACAAGGAGGTGCTCCGGCTCATCGACGACCTGCGGGACCGGGGCCTGGCGGTGAACTCGGTGGTCATCACCCGGTTCTCCGGGGAGCCGGCGGCGGAGCATTTCGCCAAGAAGCTGGAAAGCCGGGGCATCCGCACCTACAAGCACCGGCCCATCCCCGGCTACCCCCTGGATGTGGACGCCATCGTTTCCGACGAGGGGTACGGCAGCAACAGCTGGATCGAAACCACCCGGCCCATTGTGGTGGTCACCGCCCCGGGCCCCGGCAGCGGCAAGCTGGCCACCTGCCTTTCCCAGCTCTACAACGAAAACAAGCGGGGCTGCCGGGCGGGGTACGCCAAGTTTGAAACCTTCCCGGTCTGGAACATCCCCCTCAAGCACCCCCTCAACGTGGCCTATGAGGCCGCCACCGCCGACCTGAAGGACTTCAACGTCATCGATTCCTTCCACCTGGAGGCCCACGGGGTCACCGCCGTCAACTACAACCGGGACATGGAGATGTTCCCGGTGGTGCGGCGGATCATCGAGCGGATCACCGGGGAGGAATCCATCTACAAATCCCCCACCGACATGGGGGTGAACCAGATCGGCTTCTGCATCGTGGACGACCAGGTGGTCCAGGAGGCCTCCCGCCAGGAGATCATCCGGCGGTACTTCAAGACCGCCGGGGACTGCAAGCGGGGGGACGCCACCCCCGAAACCTTCAGCCGCATGAAGATGATCATGGAGCGGATGGGGCTGCGGCCGGAGGACCGGCCCTGCGTGGAGCCCGCCCGGGCCTACCGGGACCGGCTCCGGGAGCGGCCGGGGCTGGGGGAGTGCGACCTTTCCGCCGTGGCCATCCAGCTGGAGGACGGGCGGATGATCACCGGGCGCAACTCCCAGCTTATGACCGCCCCGGCGGCGGCCCTCCTCAACGCCGTCAAGGCCCTGGCGGATATCCCCGACGGGATGCACCTGCTGCCCCCCATCGTCATCGAGCCCATCCAGAAGCTGAAGGGGGACACCCTCCACATCCAGAACCATGTCCTGGGGTGCGAGGAGATCCTCCTGGCCCTTTCCATCTCCGCCGTCACCAACCCCGTGGCCCAGACCGCCATGGAGCAGATGGGCCGGCTGGAGGGCTGCCAGGCCCATTCCACCACCTTTGTTTCCACCCCCGACGAGCGGATCTACAGCCAGCTCCGCCTGAACCTCACCTGGGACAGCGAATATTTCGGCCAAAGCCTCTTTGCCGGGGCCTAAATACATTTTTTTGGAAAGAAAGGGCCCGTACCCACGACCCGCTGTTAGAAGCGGGACGGGCTGGCCGGGGCCTGAATACCTTAGCCCGTCCTGTGCCAAAAAGAAAAACCCCCGGGGCAATCAGCCTCGGGGGTCCTTTTCTGCCGGGGGAGTTATTTGTTGGCGAAATAGGCGGTGTACATCACGTCGGAGGAGGTTTCCACCGTGCCGTCGGGGTAGGAGGTGAACTCAAAGACATAGTCGGTGTAGCCCTTCACCATGGTGAACAGGTTCCGGAAGGCGTAGACATTGCCCACCTGGTAGGAGGGGTCCGCCTCGGTGGCCAGGTCCTCGGTGTTGGAGCCCAGGCCGATATAGACGCTGGTGCCGTCCGCCGCGGGGATGCCGCCCCCGCCGATGTTGCTCTGGGAGAAGCTCATGGAGGGCTCCACGATGCCGTATTCGGCGGTGGGGAACTCGGCGGGGACATAGACCTCGTAGTCCATGACGCAGAGCTCCACGTCGTCGGGCAGCTCAACGGCGCTCAGGTCGATCTGGGAGAAGTCGGAGCTGCTGGCGTTGTGGAGGGCCACCGCCTCCTCCACATAGGCGGCGTCGTCGGTGGAGGTGGTGACCTTGTTGACCCGGACATAAACGGTGTGGTAGGTTTCGTCCTCAGTGGCGTACCGGGCGGTCTTGGCCCACTGGCCCAGGGGCACCGGGGAGGTGTCGCTGGTGGCGCTGGCGTCCACGGCGCCGGAAACGTCCACATCCCCGGCGGGGGCGGCGCCGCCCTC
>CAJFUT010000129.1 GCA_904420255.1 uncultured Angelakisella sp.
CTCTTTGTCACTTTCTCTCGGCAGAGAAAGTGAAGCCCGGGGTCGCGCTGCGACCGGAGTATTACTCGAATGAAAGCCTAGCGCAGCAAAAATCAGTACCCCAGCGGTACAAGCTAATCTAGGGTGGAGGGCGGCGCTGCGCAGCAGAAAAAAGGCCTGCCGGGCGGGGCTGGACGGGAGGCCGTTTTCCCACTATAATATCGTATTGGAGGAATCCTGTTGGCTGATATTTCCTTCCGGAACGTGGTAAAGACCTACGACAACGGCGTCACGGTGGTGCCGGGGCTGGACCTGGAGATCCGGGACCGGGAGTTTGTGGTGCTGGTGGGGCCCTCGGGCTGCGGCAAGTCCACCACCCTGCGGATGATCGCCGGGCTGGAGGAGGTGACCTCGGGGGACCTCTGCATCGGGGGGCGGCGGGTCAACGACCTGCCCCCCAAGGACCGGGACATCGCCATGGTGTTCCAGAGCTACGCCCTCTACCCCCACATGACCGTCTACAAGAACATGGCCTTCGGCCTTTCCCTGCGGAAGGTGCCGAAGGACGAGATCGACCGGAAGGTCCGGGAGGCGGCCCATATCCTGGGGCTGGAGCCCTACCTGAACCGCCGCCCCCGGGCCCTCTCCGGGGGTCAGCGCCAGCGGGTGGCCCTGGGCCGGGCCATGGTGCGGGACCCCGCCGTCTTCCTGCTGGACGAGCCCCTCTCCAACCTGGACGCCAAGCTCCGCACCGAGATGCGCAGCCAGATCTCCCGGCTCCACCAGCGGCTCCAGACCACCTTCGTCTACGTCACCCACGACCAGACCGAGGCCATGACCATGGGGGACCGGATCTGCGTTCTGAAGGACGGGGTGATCCAGCAGTTCGACACCCCCCAGGCCCTCTACCAGTCCCCCCGGAACCTCTTTGTGGCGGGGTTCATCGGCTCCCCCCAGATGAACTTCATCGACGCGGCCCTGGGGAAGGAGGGCGGGGAATACTTCCTCACCTTCGGGGATACCCGGGTCCGGGTCCCCGCCGGGGCGGCGCCCCCCGAGGAGCTGGAGCCCCGGGTGGGGCGGGAGCTGGTGCTGGGCATCCGCCCCGAGGACATCCACGGGGAGGAAGCCTTCCTCCGCCTGGCGCCGGACGGCCGGTTCACCGCCCGGGTGGAGCTGGCCGAGCTGATGGGGGCGGAAAGCTACCTCTACCTTTCCGCCGGGGGCCGCAGCCTCACCGCCCGGGTGCCCGCCCGGCTCCGGGCCGCCGCCGGGGAGGAAATCTCCCTGGCCCTGGACAGCAACAAAATCCACCTCTTTGACAAAAACACCCAGCTCCGGCTGGGCAGCTGAAAGGAGTTTCCCAGAATGTACAACTACCGCGTGAGCCTTAACTCGGTGGAAAAGGTGAAGGACTTTGTGGCGGTCACCAGCCGCCTGCCCATGGAGATGGAGCTGGCCTCGGGCCGGTATGTGGTGGACGCCAAATCCATCATGGGCATCTTCAGCCTGGACCTGACCCAGCCCATGGAACTGCGGGCCCACGAGAAGCTGGACCCCGAGGCGGAGGCGGCCCTGGCCCCCTATTTTGTGAAATAAGGGGGCGGCTCCCCCTTTGGGCCGGGACGGCCCGGGGCTTCCCCTTTCCATGGCCGCGCCGCCGGGGGCGGCGGAGGGCCGTTTTTGCCATGCCCTCATATCCCGGCAAAAACCGCCGGCGCCCCGGGGCCCGGCGGACATTTTGATAAGGACGGTGTTTTTTATGCGCGGCGGCGGCGTTCTTCTGCCCCTTTCCAGCCTGCCGGGGCCCTACGGCATCGGCTCCATGGGCCAGGAGGCCCGGGATTTTGTGGATTTCCTGGTGCTGGGGGGCCAGTCCTATTGGCAGGTGCTGCCCATCGGGCCCACCAGCTTCGGGGATTCCCCCTACCAATCCTTCTCCACCTTCGCCGGCAACCCCTACTTCATCGACCTGCCGGAGCTGGGCCGGGAGGGGCTGCTGGCCGCCGGGGAGCTGGAGGAGGCCCGCCGGGAGGGGGGCGAGGGCCCGGTGGATTACGGCCGGCTCTACCGCACCCGGTACCCCCTGCTGCGGAAGGCCCACGCCCGGTTCCGGCTGCGGCCCCCGGTGGAATTTGAGGAATTCCGCCGCGGCGCCCCCTGGCTGGCGGACTACGCCCTCTTTATGGCCCTGAAGGACCGGGCGGAGGGCGCCCCCTGGCAGGAGTGGGAGGAGCCCCTCCGCCGCCGGGAGCCGGAGGCCCTGGAACAGGCCCGGGAGGAGCTTTCGGAGGAAATCTCCTTCTGGGAGATGCTCCAGTACCTCTTCTACCGCCAGTGGCGGGGGCTGAAGGCCTACGCCAACAGCCGGGGCATCCGGATCATCGGGGACCTGCCCATCTATGTGGCCCTGGACAGCGCCGACGTCTGGGCCGCCCCGGAGCAGTTCCTCCTGGACGGGGAGCTGCGGCCCATCGACGTGGCGGGCTGCCCCCCCGACGGCTTCACCGACAAGGGCCAGCTCTGGGGCAACCCCCTCTTCCGCTGGGACGTGATGGAGCGGGACGGCTATGAATGGTGGATCCGGCGCATCGCCCACACCACTTCCATCTTCGACGTCACCCGCATCGACCACTTCCGGGGGTTCGAGTCCTATTACGCCATCCCCGCGGGCGCCCCCGACGCCCGGGAGGGGGAGTGGCGCCCCGGCCCGGGGATGGCCTTGTTCCGGGCGGCGGAGCGGCGGCTGGGCCCCCGGGCCATCATCGCCGAGGACCTGGGGTACCTCACCGACGGGGTGCGGCGGCTGCTGGCGGAATCGGGTTTCCCCGGCATGAAGGTGCTGGAATTCGCCTTTGACAGCCGGGAGGAGAGCGACTACCTCCCCCACAACTACCCCCGTGACTGCGTGGTCTATGTGGGCACCCACGACAACGACACCGCCCTGGGCTGGATGGAGAGCGCCCCCCGGGAGGACGCCGCCTTCGCCAAGGAATACCTCCGCCTCACCCCCGGGGAGGGCTGGGCCTGGGGCCTGATGCGGGGGGCCTGGTCCAGCGTGGCGGACACCGCCATCGTCCAGATGCAGGACCTGCTGGAGCTGGGCAGCGAGGCCCGGATCAACACCCCCTCCACCCTGGGGGAGAACTGGCGCTGGCGGATGGCCCCCGGCGCCGCCTCCCCCCAGCTGGCCCGCCGCCTCCGCCGGCA
>CAJFUT010000130.1 GCA_904420255.1 uncultured Angelakisella sp.
GGGGATGTCGTTCATCCGGCGGTAGTAGATGGCGCGGGGGTTGTCCCAGGAGCGGAACACCGCCTTGATGGCGCCCATCAGCTGCTCCTTGGGGTCCTGGGGGAACTCCTCGCCCAGCTTCGTGCGGTACTCGTTCTTAAAGAGCTCGGCCAGCTCCTTCAGGTCCTTGGCGGTCAGCTCGGTGTCCAGCTTGACGCCGCGCTTCTCCTTCATCTCGTCGATGAGCTGCTCAAAATACTTCTTGCCCACCTCCATGACGACGTCCGAGTACATCTGGATGAACCGGCGGTAGGAGTCGTAGGCAAAGCGGGGATTCTTCGTCTTTTTGGCGAACGCCTCGACCACCTGGTCGTTGAGGCCCAGGTTCAGGATGGTGTCCATCATGCCGGGCATGGAGGCCCGGGCGCCGGAACGGACCGAAACCAGCAGGGGGTTCTCCACCGAGCCGAACTTCTTGCCGGAGATTCTCTCCAGCTCGGCCATGTTCTTATAGATCTCGGCCTGGATTTCGTCGCTGATCTTCTTGCCGTCGGCGTAGTACTGGGTGCAGGCCTCGGTGGTGACGGTGAAGCCCTGGGGGACGGGCATCCCGAGATTGGTCATCTCGGCCAGGTTGGCGCCCTTGCCGCCCAGCAGCTCCCGCATGGAGCCGTTGCCCTCTGTGAACAGATACACAAATTTGCCCATTGGTATCAACCTCCTATAATATCCATGGGGGCAGCCTGTCCCACCCGGAGCCCGCCGGATGCGCGGCTCTTTGGCGGCGGGGGGAGGGGCCCCATGCATTCAGCATTTATTATAGCAAAAAAAAGGATGCTTTGCCATAGGTTTCCTGGGAATTTGCGAAATATTCGGGAAATATTTTACGGTTCTTCCGGCTCCCGGACCTCCAGCAGCGCCAGGCCCTGTTCCAGGATGGCGTAAAAGAGATAAAATTTTCAAATAACATTGAAAACAATCGGGGAAAATGATAAGATTTCCATACAAAGTCTGCCGAAGGGAGGCGGAGCATGGAATTCTTATTGTCCATTGGAGGATGGCTCCTTCTGACGGCGGTGGGCATGATCCAGAACATCATCGTTTGGGTGCCCACCTTTGTGGTGAGCTACCTGATCATCCGCAGGATCGAGGACAACCGCAGGCGATAGGAGGGCGGGAGGATGTACGCGTTCATGGGCCTTCTGGCCGCCGTCTGCCGGGGCGGCCTGATGACTGTGGCGGCCTGCGTCCCCACGGCGGTGGTTTCCTATCTCGCCATCCGCTGGCTGGAGGAGCGGCGGAACCGGAAATAGAGGCGTCCCCCCGCCTGAGGGGCGTATCCCCCGCCGGGCGGGGGCTTTTTTTCGCCTGGAAGGTTTTTCTGGGGGAAATCCCTTGCCAAACCGGGGAAATGTTGTCATAATATAGATGTCAAATTCTTACACTGTTCTTACAGAGAAAACGCAAGGGGCCCCGGCGCCCCTTTTTTACCGGCGCCGGGAAGCTTGCCGGGGAAGGGAGGCTTTTGGGAAGATGGAGAAGCGTTGCGCCGTCCTGCTGGCGGCGGGAGAGGGCAAGCGGATGGGGGGCAGAGGCTCCAAGGTGCTCTGCCAGGTGCTGTTCCGGCCCCTGATCCGATGGGTTTACGACAACTGCGCGGGAGCGGGCATCGAGGATATTTGCGTGATCGTGGGGAAGAACTCCGAGGACGTGCTCCGGGAGCTGCCCCAGGGCACCCATACCGCCCTCCAGGAGCAGCGGCTGGGCACCGGCCACGCGGTGCTCCAGGCCAAGGCCTTTTTGGAGGAGCGCCGGGACTGGGATGTGCTGGTGGCCAACGGGGACGCCCCTTTTTTATTCCCCCGGCTGATCCAGGGGGCCTGGGAGGCCCACCGGGCCGGGCAGAACGCCATGACGGTGATCAGCGCCCGGGTGGAGGACCCCGCCGGCTACGGCCGCATCCTCCGGGACGGGGAGGGCGTCCGGGCCATTGTGGAGGAACGGGACGCCGACGACGCCCAGAAGGCCGTCCGGGAGATCAACGCCGGCTGCTGCTGGTTCCGGGGCGGGGACCTGCTGGAGGCCCTGGAGGAGCTGACCCCCCAGAACGTCCAGGGGGAGCTGTACCTCACCGACGCCCTGGGGATCCTGCGGGAAAAGGGCCGCCGGGTGGGCGCCTGGGACGCCGGGGACCCCCGGGTGGTGCTGGGGGCCAACGACCGGCGGCAGCTGGCCGGGCTCAACGCCATCGCCCGGGAGATGGTCTTTGACCGCCTCTACGACCAGGGGGTGGATATCCCCGTCACCGACGGGGTGATGATCGACCCCCGGGCCAGAATCGCCCCCGGGGCCCGGATCCTCCCCGGCACCGTCATCCGGGGGGAAACCGCCGTGGGGCGGGATTCGGTCATCGGCCCCAATTCCTGGCTGGAGGATTCCACCCTGGGGGAGGGCTGCCTCATCCAGGCCAGCTACATCCTGGGCTCCACCCTGGAGGACCGGGTCCAGATCGGGCCCTTTTCCCGGGTCCGCCCCGGCTGCCGCATCGGCGCGGGGGTGAAGATCGGCAACTTTGTGGAGGTCAAGAACAGCGTCCTGGGCCCCGGCACCAAGTCCGCCCACCTCACCTACATCGGGGACGCCGACGTGGGGGCGGGGGTGAACTTCGGCTGCGGGGTCTGCATCGCCAACTACGACGGGGTGAAGAAGCACCGCACCACCATCGGGGACGGGGTCTTCCTGGGCTGCAATACCAACCTCATCGCCCCGGTGAAGCTGGGGGACGGGGCCTACACCGCCGCCGGCACCACCGTCACCCGGGACGTGCCGGAGGACGCCCTCTGCATCGGACGGCCCCGCCAGACGGTGCTGCCGGACCGGGCCAGGGACTACCGGAAGCCGGGGAAATAAAACGGTTCCCATGCGCGCGGCGCTGGAAATATACAAGAAACGGGCAGATTTCATCAGAGAGGAACGAAAAAAATGAACATTCACGGCAAGGACATCAAAATCTTCACCGCCAATTCCAATCCCAAGGTGGCGCGGGAGATCGCCGGCCAGCTGGGGCTTCCCCTGGGCAAAAGTACGGTTACCAGCTTCGCGGACGGGGAGATCTCCGTTTCCATTGAGGAAACGGTCCGGGGGTCGGATGTGTTTGTGGTCCAGTCCACCTGCGGCCCGGTGAACAACAACCTCATGGAGCTGCTCATTATGATCGACGCCTTCAAGCGGGCCTCCGCCGGGCGGATCACCGCCGTCATGCCCTACTACGGCTACGCCCGCCAGGACCGCAAGGCCAAGGCCCGGGACCCCATCTCCGCCAAGCTCTGCGCCGACCTCATCAGCGCCGCCGGGGCGGACCGGGTCCTCACCATGGACCTCCATGCCGCCCAGATCCAGGGCTTTTTCAACATCCCGGTGGACCACCTGCTGGGGGTGCCCATCCTGGCCCCCTATTTCATCGAGATGACCAAGGACATGGACCCCGAGGAGCTGGTGGTGGTTTCCCCCGACCTGGGCAGCGTCACCCGGGCCCGGAAATTCGCCGAGCGCCTGGGGGCCCCCATGGCCATTGTGGACAAGCGCCGCCCCCGCCCCAACGTCTGCGAGGTGATGAACATCATCGGCGAGGTGAAGGGGAAGCGGGCCTTCCTGGTGGACGACATGGTGGACACCGCCGGCAGCATCTGCAACGCCGCCCAGGCCCTGATGGACTTCGGCGCCACCGAGGTCTACGCCTGCGCCACCCACGGGGTCCTCTCCGGCCCCGCCCTGGAGCGGATCAAGGCCAGCTGCATCAAGGAGATGGTGCTGCTGGACACCATCCCCGAAAAGGAGGGCGCCAAGGAGGCCCGGATCACCATGCTCCCGGTGGCCCCCGTCTTCGCCGAGGCCATCGGCCGCATCTATGAGGACAAGCCGGTTTCGCCCCTGTTTGTCTGATCCCGGGCGGCAGGCGGCCCCAAACCAAAATATCAAAAGGAAACGCCGGCAGGGTGGGGGGCTCCCCCATCCTGCCCGCTGCCGGTTTGTCCGGCAGGAGGAACTGTCATGAGCACCCTGGAGGAACTGTTTCAGAAAATCTCGGCCGGCCGGGCCCCCGCCCCCGCCGGCCCGGTGGAATATCTCATCGTGGGGCTGGGGAACCCCGGCAGGAAATACGA
>CAJFUT010000131.1 GCA_904420255.1 uncultured Angelakisella sp.
GCGCAGCGGTAACGGCAGGGACTGGAAAGAATTCCTCCAAGAACTTTGCATAGCATTGGAGGGTGCAAAGGGTTTATAATTTGTTCATAGACCCCCCGCCTGGGAGGATAAATCCAAAGAGAAATGGTGGTATGATTGCTATGGAACTCGCATCCCTGCACACCCTGGCCCGAACCGAAGACGGCTCTCCCCTGTGGCTTACATATAAGCTCCTCCGCTCCCGGCAGGACCGCTACGGCATCCTCTGCTATGTGGAGGGGGTGGACCATGAGAAGGCCCCCCACACCATCGCCGCGGTGGAGGATATCTCCTCCAGCCGGGACCGCGCCGAGGCGCTGATGAGCCGCCTGGCCCAGCGCCAGGTGGCCCCGGCCCACCTCCAAGACCTGATCTGGGAGCTGTGAACCCGCAAAAAACCAGGAGAAAAAGGAGCGGCATTGTTGTATTGCCGCTCCTTTTGTGGTATCATAGCCGTTGCGGCTATAATACCACGTTCCATTACAGCTTTTGGAGGTAGTCCATGATCACAGTTTCCAATCTCAGCCTGACCTTCGGGGGTCAGAAGCTTTTCGCCGGGGCCAATCTCAAGTTCACCCCCGGCAACTGCTACGGCGTCATCGGGGCCAACGGGGCGGGCAAGTCCACCTTCCTGCGGATTCTTTCCGGGGAGCTGGAGCCCACCACCGGCCAGGTGGACGTGCCGAAGGACCTGCGGATGTCGGTCCTCAAGCAGAACCAGTTCCAGTACGACGACAAGCAGGTGCTGGAAACGGTGATCCTGGGCAACCCCCGCCTCCATGAGATTTCGGTGGAGAAGGAGGCCCTCTATTCCAAGGCGGATTTCTCCGACGAGGACGGCATCCGGGCCAGCGAGCTGGAGGCGGAATTCGCCGAGCTGGGGGGCTGGGACGCCGAAAGCGACGCCGCCAAGCTCCTCCAGGGCCTCGGCCTGGGGGAGGAGTACCACAATATGCTCATGGCCGACCTGAAGGGCGGCGAGAAGGTGAAGGTGCTGCTGGCCCAGGCCCTTTTTGGGAACCCGGACATCGTCCTCCTGGACGAGCCCACCAATAACCTGGACATCCCCTCCATCAACTGGCTGGAGGATTTCCTTCTGGAGTTCCCCGGCACCCTCATTGTGGTGTCCCACGACCGCCATTTCCTCAATACCATCTGCACCCATATTGTGGACATCGACTTTGGCCAGGTGCGGATGTATGTGGGCAACTATGATTTCTGGTACGAGTCCAGCAAGCTGATGCAGCGGGTCCTCAAGGACCAGACCAAAAAGCGGGACGAGAAGATCAAGGAGCTCCAGAGCTTCATCCAGCGGTTCTCCGCCAACAAGTCCAAGTCCAAGCAGGCCACCAGCCGCAGGAAGCTCCTGGAAAAGCTCTCGGTGGAGGAGATGCCCGCCTCCTCCCGGCGCTACCCCTGGGTCAGCTTCAAGCCGGACCGGGAGGTGGGCAAGGACATCCTGGGGGTGGAGGGCCTCACCAAGACCATCGACGGGGTGCGGGTGCTGAATAACGTCACCTTCCGGGTGAACCGGGGGGACAAGATCGCCTTCGTGGGGGAGAACGAGGCCGCAGCCACCGCCCTGTTCCGCATCCTCATGGAGGAGCTGGAGCCGGACGCCGGCTCCTTCCGCTGGGGCACCACCGCCAGCCGCAGCTATTTCCCCAAGGACAATTCCTCCTTCTTCGAAGGCTGCGACCTCACCATGATCCAGTGGTTCGCCCAGTATTCCGACGACGAATCGGAAACCTATATGCGGGGCTTCCTGGGGCGGATGCTCTTTTCCGGGGAGGACGTCTACAAGCCGGTGAAGGTCCTCTCCGGCGGGGAAAAGGTCCGGTGTATGCTCTCCCGGATGATGCTCTCCGGGGCCAACGTGCTGCTGCTGGACCAGCCCACCAACCACCTGGACCTGGAATCCATCACCGCCGTCAACAACGGCCTCTGCGATTTCCCGGGGAATGTGCTGTTTACCAGCCAGGACCACCAGTTCATCCAGACCGTCGCCAACCGCATCATCGAGCTGACCCCCGAGGGCTGCATCGACCGGATGTGCACCTTCGACGAATACCTGGAGTGGAAGCTCCAGCGGGGCTGACCGGGACAACAGAACGAAAAGCGGACGCCTTCCGCCTGGGAGGCGCCCGTTTTTTGCTGTGGGAATTTTTGTAACGTTTTGCCGGTTTTGGGGTATTGGCAGATGAAGGGCCGGAGAGGCCCCAAAACGAGAGGAGGGAATGCCGTGACCAGGGAGGAGCAAGACCTCTGCCGGGGGCTCCGGGCCGGGAGCCCGAAAGCTTACCGGCAGCTTCTGGACCGCTACACCCCCTATGTCTGGGCGGTGGTCCGGAACATCGCCGGGGAGAAGCTGTCCCGGGCCGAGCTGGAGGACCTGGCGGCGGAGGTGTTCGCCGGAATCTGGCGGGGGCGGGAAGGGCTCCGGGAGGAGGGGAGCCTCCGGGGGTATCTGGCCGCCTCTGCCCGGAACGCCGCCTGGGACGCCTGGAACATGGAGCTGGGATATATCCGGGACCGGGCGGCTGTCATGATTTTCCGGGAAGCATTGAACCGGATCAGCTATACTTTTTCCGCCCCGGAGGATGGGGAGTATTATTTCTACCTCTATCACTGGAGCTCCGACCCGGTGCTGCTGGCCCAGGGGAGCATCGCGCCTTAAAGGAACAGGACGGGGGATTTCTCATTACGGAAATCCCCCGCCCTGTTTTTTGCTGCTTTCCATTCCGGAGCAGGCCGGTCCCCTTTACGGCTGCCCCGGCCCGTCCGACCCGCCCTCCTTTTGCAGAAGGTCGGAGAATTTCACCTGGCCCAGGCGCTGGCGCACCAGCTCCGACACCTCCGAAAACACCTCCCGGAATTTGCAGGCGCCGCAGGAGGCGTTGTTGCGGCTGCAGGGATAGTCCTCCGCCCCCACGCACCGGGAAAGGGCATAGGGCCCTTCCACCGTTTCGATGACGTCGCAGAGGGAGATCTCCGAGGCGGGCCGCCCCAGCTCATAGCCCCCCTTGGTGCCCTTGTAGGAGCTGACCAGGCCGCCGGTCACCAGCTTCCGGAGGATTTTCAGGGAAAAGCGGAGGGTGACGCCGGTTTCCTCAGCGATCCGCTTGGCGTCCATGCGGCGCTGGTTCTGGGCAAGGCAATATACAATACGGACGGCGTAATCCGATTCCAGGGTGATGTGCATAGTCCCACTCCTAAAATATACCGAAAAAGTATTGATTATAATTTTAGTATAGGACTTTTTCCCCGAAAAGTCAACCGGGCGGGCGGGAGCCCGCTGTCAAGTCCGTGAGAAAAGGCTCTGCAAATCGCGGCACTGTGCGCCGCTCTCAAGTCCGTAAGAGAAGATTCTGCACATCGCAGCATTGTGCGCCGCTCTTTGGTGGGCAGGAGCCCGCCGCCGGGCCGGGGGAGAAAAAACGGGGGATAGAAAAAAGGGACAGGCAAACGCCTGTCCCCTGGATGCTCCGGGGAAATCAATAATTCTTGGCCTGGATGCGGAAGTAGGACTGGGGATGGTCGCAGACGGGGCACTTCTCAGGGGCCTTTTCGCCCTCATAGAGGAAGCCGCAGTTGCCGCACTGCCAAACCACGGTGCTGCCCTTGGCGAAGACAGTCTTGTCCTCCACGTTCTTCAGCAGGGCGTTGTAGCGGGCCTCGTGCTCCTTCTCGATGGCGCCCACCTGCTCAAAGAGGTAAGCGATGCGGTCGAAGCCCTCTTCCTTGGCCACCTTGGCGAACTCGGCATACATCTCGGTCCACTCGTAGTTCTCGCCGGCGGCGGCGTCCTTCAGGTTGGTGGCGGTGTCGGGGACCTCGCCGTCATGGAGGAGCTTGAACCAGATTTTGGCGTGCTCCTTCTCGTTGTTGGCGGTTTCGGTGAAAAGCTCAGCGATCTGCTCGTAGCCTTCCTTCTTGGCCTTGGAGGCGTAGTAGGTGTACTTGTTGCGGGCCTGGGACTCCCCGGCAAACGCGGTGGCGAGATTGGCTTCGGTTCTGGAACCTTTGAATTCCATAGTTTTCTCCTTCTTTCTCCGCCCTGGGCGGCAGTCTATAGATATTTGGGACGCTCCCCGTCCCGGAAAGACAGATGTAACGCCCTCTCAGCCCGCCGCCTTGTCCCGCTGCTTTTCCTGGCACTCCCGGCAGACGCCGGTGAGGAGGAGGTGGCGCCCCAGGACCCGGAAGCCCTGGCGCAGCATGATCTGGCGGTCCATTTCCTGAAGGGAATCGCACTCCACGTCAAAAACCCGTCCGCAGCAGTCGCAGATCATGTGGTAGTGCTCATCCAGGCGCCCGTCAAAGCGGTCGCTCCCCACGGGCATGGGAATCTTCCTTAGTATGCCCAGCTCCGAGAGGAAATTCAGGTTCCGGTAAACGGTGCCGAGGCTGATTTTGGGGTTTTCCCGCCGCACCTGCTCGTAAACGGCGTCGGCGGTGGGGTGTATGGGGTTTTGAGTCACGGTTTGCAGGATCAGCTCCCGCTGTTTGGAATATTTCATGGCGGCTCCTGGCGCGGCGTCCTGGGGCCGCCGCATGGGTGAAAATAAATATAGGATTAGGAATCCTTACTGATTTTGCTTTTATCATATCATTTTTTCCCTTGTTTGTCAAGGCTGGGGTTGCGGCGGGGGAGAGGGCGCCCCTTTTCCGGGACGGAATCCGGGGCGTCATTTCCTTCAGCGCGCGGCCCGCACGGCCCTGGTTTGGAGAGATACCGGCCCGTATTGCAGTTGGTATTCTCCATATGATATAATCGCTTATATCAGAGAACACCCGCTGTTTGGATGCTTTGAGCAAATTGGATGGGGGCCGGACCAATGGAGAATCTGGAGCGGTATTTCATATGCTATCCGGGCACACCGCCATACGACGATAAAAACTATCGAGCCAGCGTTCACTATGGCAGCCGGTATCGGTTTGAAAAAGCAGAGGCCCAGGCAGCCCTCCCGCCGGTTGATGTCGAGAAGATTATCTCCCTGGTGAATGCTTTCCTCGGTGCGGCAGGCGTTCCGCCGGTAGAATCGCCTCGCGTATCCAATCCCTTGGAAATCGATTATCCTCAGGTAAAAAGGGCATACGGGCTGGCCGATAAAAGGGATATCGTCTGGATGAAGTTTACAGAAGACGGGTATTTGGGCGTCGTTGCCTCAGGCGACGATATCAATTTCGACATTCCCAAGGACGCTTCGGAATATGACATCAGGGTGAAAAAGGAGAACGGGCGCAAAGATTGGCTGCACAATACCTCAGGAATTTTGATACACAAGCTGAAGAAAAAATGGGACACCTCTTTTGCCTTGGTGTTTCCCCTGTCTGAAATTCCCAATGAGTATACACGCCATGATTTGGAGAGAGGGATCGGAAATTATCTCATTGAGAGCGATGTTCCGATTCTGGACTTTTATTCCCACAATTATCCGCCCGTCATCACACAGCAGGAAAAACTGACCTCGATATTCAATAAAACATTTCATAAAGCATAACGAGGGCGCGCGGTATCAGGGATGGGGGGACGCAGCATTATGCCCGATCTGAAAAAGAAGCCTCAAACAGACTGGGAACTCAAATTGCAGGAAGAGTTCCCTTTCATGAGGCGGGATATGGAGCCCACAGAGGATGAATCAGGCCGGCGCTGGAATTCGTACCAGATGTTTGGGTGCGAGTGCGGCGGGGGCTGGTACCAGCTGCTCCATGACTTGTGCCAGGAGATTACAGAGCAATATGCCGAGGCAAATTTGCCTGTGGACCTTGTGGTGGAGCAGGTCAAAGAAAAATTTGCCTCCCTGAGGTTTTACTATTCCTTTGGGGAGGAACCCATGGCAGTCCATGCTTTTGACAGCCTGGCGGGCGGCGGGGTGCGGTTCCGCCCATCTGCCGGCGGCGGGGACGAGCGGCGAAATCAACTGCGCCGGGAGATTGCCGCCATTGTCGGGAAGTATGAGGAAAAAAGCGAGGAAGTCTGCGAAGAATGCGGGGAACCGGGAACCGTCAGAAAAGATATGCCGTGGAAACGGACATTGTGTGAAGGGTGCTATCAGAAGTATCGCACCATTGCGGACAAGGGCAAAGAGAAAAGCCCCAAGGATGATTTCCTGGAATAGCGGGCAAGAATCCAACCTGGAGGTATCGTAAAGATGAAGCTGATTTCGTGGAACGTCAACGGCCTGCGGGCCTGCCTGGGGAAGGGCTTCCTGGATTTCCTGAACCGGGAGGGGCCGGACATCATGGCCCTCCAGGAAACCAAGATGCAGCAGGGCCAGGCGGAGCTGGACCTGTCCGGCTGGCATGAATACTGGAACAGCGCCGAGCGGAAGGGCTATTCCGGCACCGCCGTCTTTGCCCGGGAGGAGCCCCTTTCGGTTTCCTACGGCCTGGGGCGGGAGGAGCATGACCACGAGGGCCGGGTCATCACCCTGGAGTACCCCGGGTTCTATTTCGTCAACGTCTACACCCCCAATTCCCAGCAGGAGCTGACCCGGCTGGATTACCGCATGGTGTGGGAGGACGCCTTCCGGGAATACCTCCTGGGGCTGGACGGGAAAAAGCCGGTGGTGGTCTGCGGCGACATGAACGTGGCCCATGCCGAAATCGACCTGAAAAATCCCGGCCCCAACAAAAACAACGCCGGCTTCACCCAGCAGGAGCGGGACAAAATGACCCAGCTGCTGGATGCCGGCTTTGTGGACACCTTCCGGCTCCTCTACCCGGAGGTGACCGGGGCCTACAGCTGGTGGAGCTACCGCTTCCGCGCCCGGGAGAAGAACGCCGGCTGGCGCATCGACTATTTCCTGGTTTCCCGCCGCCTGGCCGGCCAGGTGGAGGACAGCCTCATTTACAGCGACGTCCTGGGCAGCGACCACTGCCCTGTGGGCCTGATTCTGAACATCTGAAAGAAATCCCCGGCAAAAGCCCCCGGGGTGACCGAATGCGGCAAAATCCGCGGCCAAAAGCCTTTATCCTTGAAGGTAGTCCCTTCGGGATAAGGGCTTTTTCTTTTGCCCGGCTCCCGAAGGCGGCGGAGGAAGAAAAAACAGGAAGGTGGTTATGCAGCGTGCCGGTAAAAATTGAGATCGCCCCGGAAACCGATACGGTGACCGCTCTCCTCACGGGGGAGATCGACCACCACGGGGCGGGGCAGCTCCGGGAGGCCATCGACGACAGCGTCCGGCGCACCTGCCCCCGGACCCTGGTGCTGGACTTCGGCGGCGTGGAGTTTATGGATTCCTCCGGCATCGGCCTTGTGCTGGGGAGGTATCGCCTGATGCAGGATATGGGAGGGAAGCTGACCCTCCGGAATATGCCGCCCCACATCCGCCGGGTGATGCGGGTGGCGGGGATCAACAGCCTGGATATCCAGGGAAAAGGAGGGGATAAGGGATGAAAAGCGAAAAGCCGGAAAACCAGATGCGGGTGAGCTTCCCCAGCCGGTCCATCAACGAAAGCCTGGCCCGTTCCCTGACGGCGGCCTTTGTGGCCCTTTCCGACCCCACGGTGGACGAGCTGTGCGACATCCGGACGGCGGTGTCCGAGGCGGTCACCAACGCCATCGTCCACGGCTACCGGGACGCCATGGGGCAGGTCTACATAGCCGCGGCCCTCTATCCCGGCGGCAGGCTGGTCATCACCGTCCGGGACAAGGGCTGCGGCATCCCGGATGTGAAAAAGGCCATGGAGCCCCTGTTCACCACCTGCACCACCGGCGAGCGGGCCGGCCTGGGCTTCGCGGTGATGGAGGAGCTGATGGACAAGGTGCGGGTCCGCTCCCGGGTGGGGGAGGGCACCACCGTCATCCTGGAACGGACCCTGAAGCCCCGGGAATAACCGGGAGAAACGCCGGGGGAAAGGAGGCGGCTTTGTTGATCGCGGAGGATAAAAGCTCCATGGTGGAACAAAACCTGGGGCTGGTCCACTCCTGCGCCCACCGCTTCCGGGGGCGGGGGATCGAATACGACGATCTGTTCCAGGCGGGATGCATGGGCCTTGTGAAGGCCACCGCCGCCTTTGACGAAAGCCGGGGGGTCATGTTCTCCACCTACGCCGTGCCGGTGATCCTGGGGGAGATCCGGCGGCTGTTCCGGGACGGGGGCACCGTCAAGGTGAGCCGCAGCATCAAGGAGCTGGGGATCCGGGCCATCCGGGCCAAGGAGCAGCTGAGCACCGCCCTGGGCCGGGACGCCTCGGTGAGCGAGGTGGCCGCCGTCATGGACAAGCCCCCGGAGGAGGTGGCCGAGGCCCTGGCGGCCACGGCGCCCCCGGTTTCCCTCACCGAAAGCGACGAGGAGGGGGGCGGCCAGATGGACCTGCCGGTGGATTCCCCCGAGGAGCTCCTTTCGGACATCCTGGCATTGAAACAGGCCATGGCCCGGATGGAGGACCGGGACCGGAAGCTCATCATCCTGCGGTACTACAAAAACCAGACCCAGACCCAGGCGGCCAAGGAGCTGGGGATGACCCAGGTCCAGGTTTCCCGCCGGGAAAAGAAGCTGATGCAGTATTTCCGCAAGGAGCTGCTGGAATAAAAAGGGTTCCCCCCGGCACGGCGCCGGGAGGAACCCTTCCGCTTTTTGGAGGGGAATTCACATCTCCTTCTCCAGCCGGATCATAAAGGCCAGGGACAGGACGCTGTAGAGGAGGAACACCCCCACCGCCGCCAGGGTGAGCCACAGGGGCGCCCCCGCCAGGATGGAGAGCCAGGCGATCCCCATGACGCACCACTGGACCACGTCGCCGGCCCGGGCCTTGGCCAGGCTGCGGATGGCGGTGGTTCGCTCGTCCCGGGAGTCGATTTCATTCTGTTTGGCGAATTCCGGGTTCCGGCTCTCCCACCGGCGCATCAGCAGGCCGGAGAGGGAGGCCCCGAAGATTCCCGCCCCCAGGCCGATGAGCACGCCGCTCCAGCTGCCGGGGAGGCGGCCCCGCAGCAGCAGGGCGGCGGCCAGCAGGACAAGGCTCAGGGCCAGAAGCACGGCGCAGAAGCGGGCGGATTTTCTCATCATGACGGTTCCTCCTCGTAAATAAAAATCTCCTCGATGGTGGTCCCAAAGTACCGGGCGATCCGGAAGGCCAGCAGGATGGAGGGGTTATAGCGGCCGTTTTCCAGGGAGCCGATGGTCTGGCGGGAAACCTCCAGGGCGGCGGCCAGCTCCTCCTGGCTGATTTTCCGGGCCTTCCGCAGCTCCTCCAGGCGGTTTTTCATGGCGGGACCTCCTTTCTTTCGAAAAATGGAAAGCTAACTTTCCATACCAAGAATACACCAACTTTCCTGGAATGTCAAGCAAGCTTTCCGTTTTCATAAAAATATTTTTGATCTACAAGGGAGATCATTGGTTTTCCCGCAGGAAGGTTTCCGCCGCCGCCACCCACTGCTCGGCGGGGGCCTGGCCGTAATAGCGGATTACCGCCACCTGGTTTCCCAGCCGGGCGTAAAGGTCGTTGCCCGCCAGCCAGGCCTCGTCCAGGCCGGTGTCCCAGAGGAGAGCGGGGGGCTGGGTGGGGTTGTGATGGTACCGCTCCATCAGGTCCTGGAGGAGATAGGGGGCCATCCAGCCGAAGGTGAGGCGGTAATGGGTGGTCCGCACCGAGGGGCTGTATTCCCCCGAGCTGTCGGGCCAGGTCCGCCCCGGGATCACCCCCTGCTCCCTGCTTTCGGTGAGCCGGCTGAAGGGGCTCCACCGGGTTTCCACCCGGTTGGAAAAGTCCACCCCGTCCCGGATGATCGACCCTGCCTCCGGCTCCAGGGCCGGGTCCTGCTCCAGCTCCGCCAGCCGCAGCACCGGCAGCCCCGCGGCGGCCGGGTCGGTGAGGTTCATCTCCTGCCGGGAGGCGAGCTGCATCCAGGGCACCGCCGCCCCCACCGCCGCCAGGACCAGGATTCCGCCCAGGGCCATAGCCGCCCGGCGCCGGGGGCCCCGCCAGTCCTCCCGGTGGTTGATGGGGACGCCCCGCTCCAGCTTCCGGTGGAGGGAGCGGAGGGAAAGGAAAGTCCGCAGCACCATCAAGAGGGCATACCCTTCCACCAGGCAGAGGATGGCCTGGTTCAGCAGATCCCCGTCAGCCAGGGATTTCCAGGGGGTGGCGTCCCAGAAAAAGACGAAGAACATCATGGCGAAGAAGACCGCCATCAGCGCCCCCACCAGGATGGCGGAGCGCCGGAGCTGCCGCTCCAGCCCTTCCAGGGTGGCGGCCTGCTGGGCCGGGTCGGTGTGGAGCTCCGGGGCATTCCGTGCCCCTGGGGAGCGGTAGAAATTCAGCTGCCCGGACCGGGTCACATAGTCCCACCCCGCCTCCTGGTAGAGGGTGACCTGGGCCGGCTCCGGGGGAGCGGGGGAAACGTCGATGCGGCAGCGTACCTCCTCCGGGGCCCCCCGGCGGAAGACGGCGGTCCCCAGCCGGCCGAACCGCTCCAGGTGCAGCCCCTCCCGGGCCATGTCCTCCAGCCAGCATTCGGTGCGGCCGATGTGGAGAAGGTCCTCCAGGACCAGCTTTCTCACATAGGGCTTCATGGCGTTCCCTCCTTCAAAATGGCGCCGTCCTCCACCAGGGCGGTGAGGCGGCGGTATTCCTCCTCCAGGGCCTCCCGCCCCGCCGGGGTGACGGCGTAGGTTTTTCTTCTGCCATCGTCCTCCACCACCACGATGAGACCCTCCTTCAGCATCCGGGTCAGCACCCCGTAAAGGGTGCCGGGGCCGATGCGCAGCCGCCCCCGGGAAACCTCCTCCACCGTCTGCATCAGGTGGTAGCCGTGGCTGGGGGTGAGGAGGGCCAGGAGGATGTAGTACATGGCCTCGGTCATGGGGCCTCCGGCGTAGGTCACAGGCGTTCCCTCCCAACTATTATGTAATGCGATATATCGTGTGACATAATAATACCCTGGGATAGAGCCCCTGTCAAGAGGGGGGAGGGGCCGCTTACAAATTTTTTGCCCGCTTTCCCCCTTCCTTTTCACAAAAGGGAGATTTCCCGGGAAAAGGGGGCTTTTTTCTTGCATTTGGCCGGGGAACATGGCACAATAGGACTATCATTTTAAGCCGGGCCGCCGCCTTTCCGGGCCCGGAGGAGGGAAAATGGACAAAATGCGTCATCAAACCGTTCTGGTGCTGGATTTCGGCGGGCAGTACAACCAGCTCATCGCCCGGCGGGTCCGGGAGCTGGGTGTCTACTGCGAGGTGCACCCCTATCATCGGGCCATGGAGAAGATCCGGGAGCTTTCCCCCATCGGCATCATCTTCACCGGCGGCCCCAACAGCGTCTATCTCCCGGATTCCCCTCACATCGACCCCAAGGTCTTTGAGGCGGGGGTGCCGGTGCTGGGGATCTGCTACGGCATCCAGACCATGGCCTACGCCCTGGGAGGCCATGTGGCCACCCCCGAAAGCCGGGAATACGGCAAGACCCAGACCTGGTACGACACCGAAAGCGTCCTGTTCCGGGGCCTTCCCGCCCAGGGGATCAGCTGGATGAGCCACACCGACTATGTGGACCGGATGCCCGAGGGCTTCCGCAGCGTGGCCCATACCGAGGCCACCCCGGTGGCCGCCATGGAGTGCCCGGAAAAAGGCTTCTACGGCCTCCAGTTCCATCCCGAGGTGCTCCACACCGAAAACGGCTCCGCCATGCTGAAGAACTTCCTCACCCTGGCCTGCGGCGCCGTGGGGGACTGGACCATGGAGGACTACGCCAAAACCGCCGTCCGGGAGCTCCGGGAGAAGATCGGGGACAAGCGGGTGATGCTGGCCCTCTCCGGCGGGGTGGACAGCTCGGTCTGCGCCGCCCTCCTTTCCAAGGCGGTGGGGGACCAGCTGACCGCCATCTTTGTGGACACCGGCCTGATGCGAAAAAACGAGGGAGACGAGGTGGAGGCCGCCTTCGCCAAGATGCCCATCCACTTTGTCCGGGTCAACGCCGGGGAGCGGTTCCTCAGCCGCCTGGCCGGGGTGGAGGAGCCGGAGCAGAAGCGGAAGATCATCGGGGAGGAGTTCATCCGGGTCTTTGAGGCGGAGGCCAAGAAGATCGGCGCGGTGGATTTCCTGGCCCAGGGCACCATCTACCCCGACGTCATCGAATCCGGCCTGGGGGACGCCGCTGTCATCAAGAGCCACCACAATGTGGGGGGCCTGCCGGACTATGTGGACTTCAAGGAGATCATCGAGCCCCTGCGGCTCCTCTTTAAGGACGAAACCCGGGCCCTGGGCACCCAGCTGGGGCTGCCGGATTACCTGGTGTGGCGCCAGCCCTTCCCCGGCCCCGGCCTGGGCATCCGGGTGCTGGGGGAGGTCACCGCCGAGAAGGTGCGCATCCTCCAGGACGCCGACTGGATTTTCCGGGAGGAGGTGGCCCGGGCGGGCCTGGACCGCAGCATCAACCAGTATTTCGCGGTGCTCACCGGCACCCGGAGCGTGGGGGTCATGGGGGACGGCCGCACCTACGACTACACCCTGGCCCTCCGGGGAGTCACCACCACCGACTTCATGACCGCCGACTGGGCCCGCATCCCCTACGATGTCCTGGAGCGCAGCTCCAGCCGCATCATCAACGAGGTCCGTGGCGTCAACCGGGTGGTTTATGACATCACCAGCAAACCCCCGGCAACCATTGAGTGGGAATGACGCTCGAAACGGCGAAAACCCGCATGAATACAGGCTTTTTTGCCC
>CAJFUT010000132.1 GCA_904420255.1 uncultured Angelakisella sp.
ACGATCCGGCCGTCCTCGATGCGGACGATCCGGTCGGAGAGCTGGGCGATCTCCTCGTTGTGGGTGATCATCACCATGGTCTGGGCAAACTTCCGGCCGGTGACCTTCATGAGGCTCAGCACGTCCTGGCTGGTGCGGCTGTCCAGGTTGCCGGTGGGCTCGTCGGCCAGGAGGATGGCGGGCTTGGTGGCCAGGGCCCGGGCGATGGCCACCCGCTGCTGCTGCCCGCCGGAGAGCTGGCTGGGGAGGCTGTTCAGTTTCTTCTCCAGCCCCAGGGCGGAAACCACCTCGCCGACATAGCCTTCGTCCACCCTGCCGCCGTCAAGCTGGATGGGGAGGACGATGTTTTCCCGCACCGTCAGCACCGGCACCAGGTTGTAGCTCTGGAACACGAAGCCGATCTTCCGCCGCCGGAAGATGGTCAGGGCTTCGTCCTTCAGGGAGAAAATGTCCCTCCCGTCCACCGTGACGGAGCCGCCGGTGGGCCGGTCCAGGCCGCCCAGCATATGCAGCAGGGTGGACTTGCCGGAGCCGGAGGTGCCTACAATGGCGACAAACTCCCCGTCCTCCACGCTGAGGCTCACCCCATCCAGCGCCTTCACCAGGGTGTCGCCTTTCCCGTAATATTTTTTCAGCTCCTTGGTTTCCAAAATCGCCATCGCGCGTCCCTCCAGGAAAAAGTCTGTATCGTCTTTCGACAATACAGACTTTACCACAGCATTCTTTCCTGAGCCTTTCTCAAATCTGACAGAGTTGAAAGATTTCGCGGCCTCATGCCCGGGGCAGTTCCCGCGGCAGGTACAGGGAGAAGGTGCTCCCCTCCCCGGGCCGGGAGGACGCCTTGATATAGCCGCCCTGGCTGGCCAAAATCTCCCGGGCCAGGTAGAGCCCCAGCCCCAGGCCCTCGGCGGCGCGGGTGCCGGCGCCCCGGTAGAAGCGGCTGAAAATCTCCCCCAGCTCCGCCTCGGGGATGCCGGGGCCGCTGTCCGCCACATCCACCCGGCAGAAGGAATCCAGCATTTGGGCACAGATGCGCACCGTCCCGCCCGCCGGCGTGTATTTCACGGCGTTATCCACCACGTTGCACAGGGCCTCTCCCGTCCAGCGGGGATCAAAGGCGGCCCATCCGTCCAGGGGCTCCGCGGTCAGGGTGATCCGCTTCTCCTGAGCCGCCTGGGCCAGCTGCTCCGCCGCCCCCTCCAGCAGCGGCCCCACCGGGCTCAGGGCCGGCGACGGGGCCACGATGCCCGCCTCCAGCCGGGAGGCCTTTACCAGAACCTGGATGAGGAAGGACAGCTTCTCCCCTTGGGCGGTGAGGGCCCGGGCCTGCTCCCGCTGCTCCGGGGAAAGCTCCCCCTCGGACAGCAGAGAGGCGTACAGCAGCAGGTTGGCGATGGGGGTGCGGGTCTGGTGGGAGATGTCGGCGATCAGGCTTTTTACCGCCGCCTGCTCCTTTTCCGCCGTTTTTTTGGCGGCGGCGGAGCCCCGGAGGAACCGGGCGAATTTCCCCTCCAGGGCGGAGAGGGCCGTTTCGTCGAACCGGCCTTCGGCAAAGCCGCCGGCGATGGCCCGGTCCAGCATATCGTTCAGCCGCCGGAGGGTGCGCCGCCGGGCCCCCCACTGCCACAGGCCGAAGGCGGTTCCCGCGATAGCCAGCCCGAGAAGAAGCCAGGCGCAGGCGGTCATCTGCCCACCTCCCAGGTGTAGCCCACCCCGTAGACCGTCCTGATGGGGGCGTCCCCCAGCTTGGCCCGCAGACGCCTCACCGCCACCGAAAGGGCGTTCTCGTCCACGAATTCCCCGCCGTCCCACACCGATTCCAGCAGCCGCTCCCGGGGCAGGGTGCGGCCCCGGTTCTCCACCAGCAGCCGCAGCAGCCGCTGCTCCGTCTTGGAAAGCTCGATGGGTTCGCCGTTCCGGGAAAACTCCAGCCGGCCGAAATCAAAGGTGAAGCCCTCCAGCTCCATCCGCTCCGGCTGCGCCGGGGCGGAGCGCCGCAGCTGGGCGTTCACCCGGGCCCGGAGCACCGCCAGGGAGAAGGGCTTGGTGATATAGTCATCCGCCCCGGCTTCCAGGCCGGTGACCTCGTCCAGCTCCAGGTCGTTTGCCGTCAGGAGGATCACAGGCGTCGGGCTGCCGTTCCGCCGCAGCGCCCGCAGCAGCTCCAGCCCGCTGCCGTCCGGCAGGTTGATGTCTAAAATGCACAGGTCAAACTGCGCCGCGGCCAGCGTCTCCCGTCCCCGGGCGATGCTGGCCGCCTGGATCACCGTCCGTTCCGGTCCCGCCAGGGCCATGGCGATCCCCTTGCCCAAAGCCTCGTCATCCTCCAAAAGGAAAATCCGTTTCATGCGCCACCCCTTTCTGTGTTCCCCTGTAGTATACCACATCGGACCGCTTCTGGACAGTCAAGCCGCGGGAGCCGCTTGCTTCCCGCATCGGCAGCCTCAGGCAGCCTGAATTCTCCGGGGGACTCCTGCCGGGGCCGGCACAGGGATCATAATGGGTTTTCCTCATATGTCCGTTCCCCTGCGGGGGGCGGCCCTGCCATCCGCAGAGCCGCGCCGCGGACATGGTCCTTCAAGAGCTGGTCGGCAAACCGGATCAGCTCCTCGGGGGTCTCCTGGATATCGCCCAGCAGCCACTCCTCGATCAGATTGGCCAGCGCCCCCACATAAAACTTCGTCAGCAAATCGACTTCTTCATCAGGCGCCTGGTAGTTCAGTTTTTTGACGATTCTTTGGATTGTGCTTTGTATGATGGCGTGAATATCCGTCTGGAAAAAACGCTTCAGATGCTCCCGGCTCAAGGAGTGAAGGGCGCAAAGGCAGACGGTGCGGTTTTCCTGCAGATACTGAAAAAGCTGGAGCAGGCCGTCCTGCCACAGCATGACCCCCTCATGCTTCCGCAGCAGCGCCACTGCCTCCTGGTTGAACATCCAGCGCACCGCGTCGTAGATATCCTCAAAGTGGTAGTAAAAATGCTGACGGGCCATGCCGCAGGACTGCATGACCTCCGCCACGGTGATTTTATTCAGAGGCTTTTGGGCCATCAGAGCTTTCAGCGCGGCGCAAATCTCCCGCTTGGCGGCTTCGCTGGCCTCGTATGTTCGTTTTCTCATCCTGACTACCACAAGCCTTTCTTTTCGCTTTTTGATTCTATTTTAGCACAGCCGCCGGAGCTTATCATAGATGCAGAATGGGGCCGGGTGTCAGATTTCTGACACCCGGCCCCATTCTGCACCTTGTATTTGCCGGCTCGATTTTCTATGCTGGAAAAGTCAAACGGAAAGGAGTGCTGTATTATGACGGAGCGGTACAAGGTCACCATACAGAGCCAGATGGGACCGCGGGAGGGCGTTCTGACCCTCAGCTATCAGGGAAGCTACATCACCGGTTCGCTGGAGCTGGTGGGCTATGTCAACATGGTCCAGGGCGTGCAGGCGGAGGATGGGACAATCCGCCTTTTTCATCCCATCAAGACGGCGGTAAGCACCATTCCCTGTGAAACTGTTTTGACCCCCCAGGCGGGGAACCTGCGCGGAATATCCACCTGCGAAGCTGCCCGGATGCAGTGGGAGGGCGCGCTTCTCCGGCAGAAAGCCCAGGAGGAATCGGAGCTGTGAGCAGGGAAACGGAAAAGCGGTCTTTTTTTGAAAAGCTGGCCACAGTCATCGTCGACAAGAGGAACCTGATTTTCTTTCTCTATGCCTGCGCACTGATCTTCTGCCTGTTCTCCCGGAACTGGGTCAGCGTCTGCAACGATATCACGGAATATCTGCCGGAAACTACGGAGACCCGCCGGGGGCTGACCCTCATGGAGGAGGAGTTCACCACCTTCGGCACCGCCCGGGTCATGGTCTCCCATGTGACCTATGAGATGGCGGAGGAGCTGGCGGAGCGGATGGAAGAGATCGAGGGCGTCACCTCTGCCTCCTTCGGGAGCGGCGATGTCAATGCGGACACGGAGGATGACGGCGAACCGGAGACGCCGGAGGACATCGCGGAGTATTTCAAGGGGGCGGACGCCCTGATCTCCGTGACCTTTGA
This sequence comes from uncultured Angelakisella sp., assembly GCA_904420255.1. GTDB lineage: Bacteria > Bacillota > Clostridia > Oscillospirales > Ruminococcaceae > Angelakisella. The sequence goes on from CAJFUT010000132.1 coordinate 4,047, forward strand.
GGGGGAGGAGGACG
>CAJFUT010000133.1 GCA_904420255.1 uncultured Angelakisella sp.
CGGGACCGCTCACCCTCCCTTCGGTCGGGAACGTGGCCTTGAAAGCCCCACCGGGGCTTTCATCCCGTTCGGGACCGGCCAGGCCGCCGGCCCCCAAAGAGCGGCGCACCACCTTCCGCCACGCAGACGCTTCTCTCACGGACTTGGCCGCCGGCCCCAGCCGGCCTCACGGACTGAAAAGCTGGCGGATTTTCTCCAGAAGCTCGGGAAGCTGCACCGGCTTCACCAGGAAGCCGTCGATGACCCCCTTGCGGCTGTTCTCCACCAGCTCCCGGTCCACAAAGCCGGTGGTCACCAGGATGCGGACCCCGGGCTGGGTGTTCCGGGCCAGAAGGGTGGCCAGCCGGCCCTCCCCGTGGGACATGGGGTAGCTGCAGATGAACAGGGCCACCCCCTTGTTCTGGCGGAGGTAATTCATGGCCTCCTGGGAGCGGGTGAAGCTTTCCACCTGGTACCCCTCCCGCTGCAGGGCGCCGGCCAGCATCCGCGCCATCCGGGGGTCCTCCTCCAGCAGCAGGACCCGGCGGTCCTCCCCGGCCTTGGGGGGCTCGGGGGAGGTCCTGGCCGACCCCACCGGCAGGATCAGGGTGAAGGTGGTGCCCTCCCCCGGCTGGCTCTCCACCGACACCGAGCCCTGATGGCTCTCCATGATGCTCTGGACGATGGAAAGGCCCAGGCCGGTGCCCTCTCCGGTGCGCTTGGTGGTGAAGAAGGGGTCGAAGATCCGCTCCAGGTTGTGGGGCTGGATGCCGGTGCCGTTGTCGGTGAAGGCGATCTGGGCCCGGTCCCCGGGGAGGATTTGCCCCTTTACCGTCAGGCGGCCGTCCTCCCGATCCTTGACGGCGTGGAAGGCGTTGGTGCAGAGGTTCAGCACCACCTGGCAGAGCTGGGTATCGCTGCCCAGCATATGCCTCCCCTCCAGCGCCAGGTCCCATTCCATGGATACGGCCTTGGGCTTGGCGCTGAAGGCCATTTTCAGGGCGGCCTCCACCGTTTCGCTGAGGTCCAGGTCCCGGAAAGCGGTTTCCCTGTCCTTCCGGCTGATGTCGGTGATCTGCTGGATCACCTCCTTGGCCTTGACGGCGGCGGAATAGATTTCCTGGGCCTCGTCGTAAAGCTCCTCCCGCCCGCTGAGCTCGTCCGCCATCATGGCGGAATAGGCCATGATGGGGGTCAGGAGGTTGCCCAGCTCATGGGCGATGCCTCCGGTGAGGGTGCCGATGATTTCCAGCCGCTGGAAGTGTTGAAGCTTCTCCTCGCTGCGGCGCATTTCCTCCAGGGTGCTGTTCAGCTCCCGCAGGTAGGAGTTTTCCCGTTCCACCCGGCTTTTCCCCTGTATGGTGTTATAGAGTTGTATGGCCAGCAGGCAGAAGCAGATCATCATCACCACCATCACTGCCCCGATGCTGAAAACGCCCCGGTTCAGGGGGGCCATAATCTCATCGTAATCCGCCACGGCGGTGACGATAATGAAGTCATCCGGCTCGCTGCCAATCCGGGCGGGGGTATAGGCGCAGATTTTGGTGATGAGCCGGGGGTCCCGCTCGTCCCACCAGTAGGAACGGTAGGTGCAGATGCCTTCCCCGCCGGTTTTCTGCTCCTCCACCAGCGCGGCCACCTCATCCAGGTAGAAATCCGGGTAAAGCTCCCTGCGGCCCTGGATGGCGTCCTCCCCCACCAGGTCATGGCGGGGATGGGTGAGGACCAGGCCGTCAGAGTGCTTGTAGGCCACATACCCCAGCTCCCCGATGTCCATAAAGGCGGCGGTGTCGTCATACATATAGGCTACGTCCACCATGCTGTAGAGGCGGTAATATTGGTTCACCGGGGTGGAAATGGCCAGGTAAAGCCGTCCCCGGCTGCTCTGTGCCACCGCCAGGTCCCCGGTGGGGGAGGAAATCACCTCGTAGGGGCCGTAGCGCTTGGTACCGGTGAGAAGGTTACCCTCCTGGTCGGTGAGGAGGATATCCGCCACATAGTCCTCGGTAGCATAGTTGTAGGTATCCAGGTATTCCAGCAAGAGGGTGTCGTCTCCGCTCTCCTGGTAGGTTTTAATCCCCCGCTGGAAATCCGAGGAGGCCTTGATGACGCTGAAGTCCTTCTGGTAGCTGCCCAGGTAGTTTTCCAGGTTGCTGGCGGCGGAACGGGCCAGGGCCAGGAGAAGCTGCTCCTGGTCCCCCACCGACTGGCTGCGGAGGTTCAGATAGATGGAGGTGACCAGCAGGCCGCCCACCACCAGCACGGCGCACACCAGCGCCACCGGCAGCCAGATGGGCGCGTTTGCCTTCCGCAGGGTGATTTTTTCCACAGCGTGGACCTCCTTTCCCGGGGACGTCATCCCTGTCCTTCTATCATTGTAAACGGAGAAAGGAGGGAAGTAAAGACTCTTTTCCCGCCGGCGCTTCCGCCGCCTGCTTCCCAAAGCCTGTACAAAATCCGGGAAGTGTGGTACAATAACCATA
>CAJFUT010000134.1 GCA_904420255.1 uncultured Angelakisella sp.
CCTTTCGCCTCTGAGGGGGCCCGGGGGCCTCCCCGGTCAATCTTTGGCCACTTTCTTTTGATCAAGAAAGTGGCGACATCGGCGTCGGGCTTCTGCCTGACAAATCCTCAAACCACAGCATTACCCATGGCACAACGAAAAAAGAATCCCAGCGGTACAAGCTAATCTAAGATAGAGGAAGACGCGGCGATGCAAAAAAGAGGTTGCGGGCTTCGCCCGCAGAAAAAAAGCCGCCCCGCAGGGCGGCCAGCCCGCAAAAGGTTGGTAGCGCCGCGGAGGCGTCGTGAGCGCGCTTGCAAGCGAACAGCCGCAGCAAGCGTGACCTTTTGCGGAAGAGGAGGAGCAAGGGAGCGGGCGGATGGCTTCTTTTTCCTGCCGAAGGCAAAAAAAGAAGCCGGAGCAAAGCGAACTTTGCTCCGACGTGGTGACCCGTACGAGATTCGAACTCGTGTAGCCGCCGTGAAAGGGCGGTGTCTTAACCACTTGACCAACGGGCCGGAAAAACAAAGGGGAAAAAGGCGAGCTTTTTCCTCTTTGCTTCTGGTAGCGGTAACTGGATTTGAACCAGTGACACTTCGGGTATGAACCGAATGCTCTAGCCAACTGAGCTATACCGCCGTTTTGTCTGCCGGCGAACACCGGCGAGATATATTATACTGTATGCTCCCCCGCTTGTCAATGATTTTTTTCCATGGAAAGGGGCTTTTCCGCGGCCCTTCCGGCGGGAAGGCCGGCCCGGGGACGCGCCCCGGGACCGGCCCCTGGCGATTGGGGTTATTTGGTGCCGTAGATGCGGTCCCCGGCGTCCCCCAGGCCGGGAAGGATGTACTTCTTGTCGTTGAGGCAGCGGTCCAGGGCGGCGCAGTAGATCTGCACGTCGGGATGGGCCTTGCCCAGGGCCGCGAGCCCCTCCGGCGCGGCGATGATGCACATGAACTTGATGTGCTTTACCCCCCGGGCCTTGATCTGGGTGATGGCGTCGATGGCGCTGCCGCCGGTGGCCAGCATGGGGTCCAGGACGATGACGTCCCGCTCGGCGATATCCGAGGGGAGCTTGCAGTAATATTCCACCGGGGTGGCGGTTTCCTCATCCCGGTAGAGGCCGATGTGGCCCACCTTGGCGGCGGGGAGCAGGGCCAGGACCCCCTCCAGCATTCCCATGCCGGCCCGGAGGATGGGGACGAAGGCCAGCTTCCGCCCGCTGATGACCTTGGTGATGGCGGGGCCCATGGGGGTTTCGATCTGGACTTCCTCCAGGGGGAGGTCACGGGTGGCCTCGTAGCAGATGAGGGTGGCGATCTCGCTCACCAGCTCCCGGAATTCCTTGGAGCCGGTGTTCTTGTCCCGCAGCCAGGTGAGCTTGTGCTGGATCAGGGGATGGTCCATAATAAAGGGTTCCATTACGCATACCTCCTTTTTCATGTCCGTGAGAGAAGCGCCTTCATGGCGCAAAGTTGTACGCCGCTCCCTGAGCATATCACTTGGGATTCAGAAGGCGTTTTGTGGGCTGAGTCATAACGCTTCTTGGGGCCCAAGCTGCGCGGCGCAGCCGCTTGCGTTGCGCATATCGCAGCTGACGTCAATCCCTCCCTTCGGCCGGGAACGTGGCCTTGAAAGCCCCACCGGGGCTTTCATCCCGTTCGGGACCGGCCAGCCCGCCGGGGCCACCCGGCTTGCAAAGAAAAAAGTAGATTTAGCTTTCTTCCGGCAAATCTCCATTCGCTTCCAGGGCGGTGATTTGATCCACCCGGCGGGCGTGGCGGCCGCCCTCGAAGGGGGTGTCCAGGAAGACGTCCAGCAGCTCGCAGGCCAGCCCCGCCCCGATGACCCGCTCCCCCATGCAGAGGACGTTGGCGTTATTGTGGGCCCGGGTGTATTTGGCGCTGAAATAATCGGAGCAGCAGGCGGCCCGGATGCCGTGGATCTTGTTGGCGGCCATGCTGACCCCTATCCCGGTGCCGCACATGACGACCCCCAGGTCGCATTCCCCCGAGAGGATGGCCCGGCAGGCGTAAAGGGAGGCGTAGGGGTAATCCCGCTTCTCGTCGGGGGCGTAAATGCCGAAATCGTGGTAGGGGATGCCCCGTTCCTCCAGGTGGGCCCGGATGGCCTCCTTCAGGTGGAAGGCGGCGTGGTCGCAGGCGATGGCAACTTTCATAAGCGGCTTCCTTTCTCCGGGGCGGCCCCGGACTGTTTTTTCAAAAGCTCCCGCTGGGCCTGGGGCAGCCGCAGGTAGACGGGCTCCAGCGCCCCGCAGTCCACCGCCTCCCCCCGCTCCCAGGCGGCCAGGGCGGCGGCTCCCGCGGCGGCGGCCCGCTGGTACCGCAGGTGGGGCGGCGCCAGCCGGAGCCAGGGGGCTTCGCCTTTTTCCTCCAAGATTTTATTATAGCACAGCTGGGCCCCGTCGCCAACCAGAAATACAGGTTTTTCCAGCTGGGCCAGCCGGGCGGACAGCTCCCCAATGGAAAGGGCCTCGTCGGGGGAGATCCGCTCCACCCCGCCCGACCCCAGGGAAAACAGGGCGGCGTAGACCTGGCCGCACCGGGCGTCCATGACGGCGGCGGCGGTGCCGGCAAAGCCGGTGAGGTTCCGGGCCAGGGCCTCCAGGGTGGAAACCCCCACGCAGGGCTTCCCGGCGGCCATGGCCATCCCCTTGACGGCGGCCATGGCGATGCGCAGCCCGGTGAAGGAGCCGGGCCCCCGGGTGACGGCAAAGAAATCCAGCCCGGCGGGGGAAGCCCCGCAGGCCGCCAAAAGCCCCTCCGCCATGGGCAGGAGGGTCTGGCTGTGGGTCTGGGGGATGTTGAGGTACCATTCCCCCAGCACCTTGTCCCCCTCCAGCAGGGCGCAGGAGGCCGCCGCGGCGGAGGATTCCAAAACCAGGTATTTCATGAGAAGCGTTCATCTCCCGTCACGGTAATGGTGCGGCGGTCCCCCTCCTCCAGGGCGATGTCCACGGTGATGTGGGGCTGGGGGAGGGCCTCCTCGATGTTTTCGCTCCACTCCACCGCCAGCACCGCCCCCTGGTCCAGGTAGTCGAAGAAGCCGGTGGAATAGAGGTCCTCCAGGCTGGTGATGCGGAACATATCAAAGTGGCAGAGGGGGATGGGCCCGTCGTACTGGTGGACCAGGGCGAAGGTGGGGCTGGAAACCCAGGCCCCGCTCCCCAGGCCCTGGGCCAGGCCGGCGGTGAAGGTGGTTTTCCCGGCGCCCATGCCGCCCCGGTAGGCGATCAGGTCCCCGGGGCGGAGCAGCGCCGCCACCTGCCGGGCGGCGGCTTTGGTTTCCTCGGGGCTTTGGGTGTGAAAGACCATGGAGTTCCTCCCTTCGGGGGCGGGCCCTCAAACAGGGGCCACCGGGCTCTCCCCGTAGTAATCGTCGCCGTAGTAATATTCGTCGTAGTAGTAATCGTCAAGATACCAGTCGGTGATGTCGGTCCAGCCGGCAAGGTCCGGGGCGGCTTTCCCCCGGTAGAAATCCTCGAACCAGGCCAGCAGCTCCTCCTGGCTCTGGGTGCGCTGCTGGAGGTAGGTGTAGCCCCCGGCGCCGTCCTCGGCGCAGGCCTCCAGGATATACCCCAGGCCGTCCTCGTATTCCGCCATGGGCAGGGCGGCGGAGAGGTACCAGACCCCGTCCAGGGGCTGGGCCAGCTCCAGGTAGACGTAGCTTTCCGCGCTGCTGTCCAGACCCTCCAGCCCGGCGCGGAGCTTTTCCAGGGAGGGGTTTTCCACCGCCTCCCCGTTGATCTCCAGGTAGGGCTTGGGGGTCCAGGTTTCCGGCCCGGCGCAGCCGGCCAGGGCCGTCAGCAGCCCCAGGGCCAGCAGCAGCCCGGCGATGATCCGTTTGGCCACGGCGCTTCCCTCCTTTTACACAAAGTCAGAACAGCCCCCAGATGTCCCCGTTTTCGTCCACGTCGATGGTCTGGGCGGCGGGGACCTTGGGCAGCCCCGGCATGGTCATAATGTCCCCGGTGTAGGCCACCACGAAGCCGGCACCGCTGGAAAGGCGGATGTCCCGCACCGTGATGGCAAATCCCGTGGGCCGTCCCAGCTTTGCGGGGTCGTCGGAAAGGGAATACTGGGTCTTGGCGATGCAGACCGGCAGCCGGTCCTTCTCCGCCCCCAGGGCCAGGATGTCCCGGAGGGCCTTCTGGGCGGCGGGGGTGTAGATCACCTCATCGGCGCCGTAAATCTCCCGGGCGATGGTTTCGATCCGCTCCCGGATGGAGGTGCAGCCCGCCACGATGGAGCGGTAATGGCTCTCCCGCCGGCAGGCCGCGGCCACCTTCCTGGCCAGCTCCACGCCCCCTTCGGCCCCCTTGGCGTAGACCTCGGAAAGGGCGAATTCCGCCCCCCGCTCCCGGCAGAAGGCCGCCAGGTAGTCCAGCTCCTCCTGGGTGTCCTGGGGGAAGCGGTTGATGGCCACCACCACCGGCACGCCGTATTTCTGCATATTGGAAAGGTGAGCCGCGAGGTTCACCGCCCCCCTGGCCAGGGCCTCGAGGTTGGGCTGGGCCACCTGGTCCTTGGGGACGCCGCCGTTATACTTCAGGGCCCGGACGGTGGCCACCAGGACGACGCAGGAGGGGGTGATGCCGGCGGTGGGGCACTTGATGTCCAGGAACTTTTCCGCCCCCAGGTCGGAGCCGAAGCCCGCTTCGGTGATGACGATATCCCCCAGCTTCAAGGCCAGTCGGGTGGCCCGGATGGAATTGCAGCCGTGGGCGATGTTGGCGAAGGGGCCGCCGTGCATCAGGCAGGGGGTGCCGGCCAGGGTCTGGACCAGGTTGGGCTTGAAGGCGTCCCGGAGGAGGGCCGCCATGGCCCCGACGCATTTGAGGTCCTTGGCGTAGACGGGGCCGCCGTCGGTATCATAGGCCACCAGGATCTCCCCCAGGCGGCGCTTCAGGTCCGCCATATCGGTGGCGAGGCAGAAGATGGCCATGATCTCGGTGGCCACGGTGATCTGGAAGCCGTCCTCCCGGGGGACGCCGTTGGCCTTGCCCCCCAGGCCGATGACGATGTTCCGCAGGGCCCGGTCGTTCATATCCATGCACCGCTTCAGGAGGATCCGCCGGGTGTCGATCCGCAGGGGGTTCCCCTGCTGGAGGGAGTTGTCCAGCACGGCGCAGAGGAGGTTGTTGGCCGAGGTGATGGCGTGGAAATCCCCGGTGAAGTGGAGGTTGATGTCCTCCATGGGCAGCACCTGGGCGTAGCCGCCCCCGGCGGCGCCCCCCTTGATGCCGAAGACGGGGCCCAGGCTGGGCTCCCGCAGGGCGATCAGGGCCTTTTCCCCGATGAGGGGCATGGCTTGTCCCAGCCCCACGGTGGTGGTGGTCTTCCCCTCACCCATGGGGGTGGGGGAGATGGCGGTCACCAGCACCAGCCTGCCGTCGGGGCGGTTTTCCACCGAGCGGATGAAATCCTCCCCAATCTTGGCCTTGTATTTCCCGTAGTACTCCAGGGCCTCCTCCGGGATCCCCAGGTCCTCCGCCACCTGGCGGATGGGACGGGGGTGGGCGGCCTTCGCGATTTCGATATCGGTGAGCATCCCTCTGTTTCCTCCTTTTCCTTGTATCAGGCAGGCCTTGGCGGCCCATACTTATTTGCTATGCAAAAGCATAGCAAAACAGCCATGTGCCGCCTCCGGCGGCACAGCCATAAAAATCGCCCGTGGGCCGGGACGGCCCACATGGGCAAAAACTTCATGGGCGGCGCTTCTGCATCTTATCGTGGTGGGCTGTCTGCCCATGAAGTTTTATAACCACCCCTATGATACCACATTTTGGCGGCGGGTAGGAGTGATTTTGGGGAAGGATATGAAAAAAGTTTACAAAATCCCCCATCCTGCCACCGCCCCGGCTCTAGGAAACAGGGGCGATTTATGATAAGATGGAAGGTACCGTATTGCCCTTTGCCCGCGGAAGGCGGGAACGCTTTGAAATTTTCCGGGCGCGGGCCTCTTCCCGGGGTACGGGGGAGGGGCCAGGGCCTGAAAAGGATAGACGGCCGGGGAGCAGCGCCCCGGCGGAAGGAGGAAAAGCCCCGATGAAATGGATCTCGGCCTTTTTCAGCCGCTTCTGGCAGCGGGCGGACAAGCTGACCCTCTGCCTGGCCCTGGGCCTCTCCGCCCTGAGCACCCTCTGCATCTACGCCATCTACCTGGCGGGGTACTGCCAGGAGCGGCCCTGGCAGGTCCAGGCCCTGGCCACGGGGCTGGGCCTCTGCGCCGTGGTGGTGATGGTGGCCCTTTTTGACTACGAAACCCTGGCGGGGCTCTGGAAATTCTACGCCCCCGCCACCATGGCGCTGATGGTCTGGACCGCCTTCTTTGGCGAAACCCGCCAGGGCTCGGATAACCGGAGCTGGCTGAACCTGGGCTTTACCACCATCCAGCCCAGCGAAATCTGGAAATTCGCCTTTATCCTGGCCTTCGCCTGGCACCTGGCCCAGGTGCGGGAGGAGCTGAACAAGCCCCGGGTGCTGGGGCCGGTGCTGATCCACGCCGCCCTGGGGCCGGGGCTGGTGCTGCTCCAGAAGGACACCGGGGTGGCCCTGGTGATGTTTGTCATCGCGGCGGCCATGCTCTTTGTGGCGGGGCTCTCCCGGAAGCTGATCCTGGGGGCCATGGGCCTGGGGGCCCTCTCGGTGCCGGTGCTGTGGCGGTACGTCCTGTCGGACTTCCAGAAAAGCCGCATCCTCAGCATCTTCGACCCCCAGCAGTTCGCCGAAACCGAGGCCATGCAGCAGCTGGAGGGGCTGGATTCCCTGGGCTCCGGGCAGATCTTCGGCATCGGCCTCTTCGCCGAGAACCACAACTACGTCCCGGAGATGTACAACGACTTCATCTTCACCTTCATCGGGGAATCCCTGGGCTTTGTGGGCTGCGTGGCGGTGATCCTGGCCCTGGCGGTGATCTGCGGGCGGATCCTCTGGACCGGGGCGGTCTGCAAAAGCTATGTGGGCAAATACATCTGCGTGGGCGTTTTCGCCATGCTGGCCTGCCAGATTGTCATCAATATCGGGATGTGCCTCATGGTGCTGCCGGTCATCGGCATCACCCTGCCCCTTCTTTCCGCCGGGGGGACCTCGGTGGTATCGGTCTACCTGAGCCTGGGGCTGGTGATGCTGGTCCACGGCAGCAACCGCAAGAATATGTTTACCGAATAGACAGAAAGGACGTGTCCGTCAAGATGAAAACCGTTCTGGTCCTGCTGCCGGTGGAGCAGCGCCACAAGGAGCTGCTGGAGGCCGCCGCCCCCGGCTGGGAATTCCTCTACACCCCCGCCAGCAAGGTGGCCGGCGGGCAGCTTGCCCGGGCCAACGTCATCATCGGCAACCTGCCCGCCTACCGGCTGCCCCAGTGCCCCGCCCTGGAGTGGATGCAGCTCAACAGCGCCGGGGCCGAGGCCTACTGCAAGCCCGGCGTCCTGGGCCCCCAGGTCCTCCTCACCAACGCCTCCGGCGCCTACGGCCTGGCTATCGCCGAGCATATGGTGGGGGTGACCCTCATGATGATGAAAAACCTCCATATCTACCGGGACCACCAGCGGGACGCCCTCTGGCAGAACGAGGGCCGGGTGGCCTCCATCTGGGGCTCCACCTTCCTTATCCTGGGGCTGGGGGACATCGGCGGGGAGTTCGCCCGGCGGGTCCGCCTCCTGGGAGGGAAGGCCGTCGGCCTCCGCCGCACCCCCGGGGACTGCCCCGACTGGCTGGACGGCCTTTACACCATGGAGAAGCTGGATGAGCTGCTGCCCCAGGCCGACGTGGTGGCCATGAGCCTCCCCGGCACCCCCCAGACCGCCGGCATCATGGACCGCCGCCGCCTGGGGCTGATGAAGCCCTCCGCCTACCTCATCAACGTGGGCCGGGGCAACGCCGTGGACACCGACGCCCTCCTCCAGGCCCTGGAGGGCGGCCGCCTGGCGGGTGCCGCCCTGGACGTGGTGGAGCCGGAGCCCCTGCCCCCGGACCATCCCCTCTGGGCCTGCCCCAGGGCGGTGATCACCCCCCACGCCGCCGGCAAGTTCAACCTCCCGGAAACCTTCGAGCGGATTGTCCGCATCTCGGCGGAGAACCTGGCCGCCTACCACCAGGGCCGCCCCCTCCGCAACCTGGTCAACCGCAAGACCGGCTACTAATTCAGCGGGCCAAAGGCCCGCAACCCCTTTTTTCACAACGCTGCGCGGATGGAAGACTTTTGATTTGCTGCTGCGCTGGGATACTGATTTTTCTCGCTGGCGCGAAGCTGTCCTTCTTGTTTTAGTCCGGTCGCAGCGCGACCCCGGGCTTCACTTTCTCTGCCGAGAGAAAGTGACAAAGAGCGGCCGGGGAGCAAGGGCCGAGGGCCTTC
>CAJFUT010000135.1 GCA_904420255.1 uncultured Angelakisella sp.
CCGGCCAGGGCCAAAAGGCCCAGAAGGGCCGCGAGAAGGGCCGCGCCCAAAAGGGCGGGGGAGCGGTTGGGCTTCCGTTTCATGGGATGACCTCCATTCTGTCGTGGAAAGAAGGGCTTCTTTGTATCGGTGTATAAGGGGCTGCGGCGTCATATCCCCTGCCACATCGGTACTTCCGTCCTATGAAAGATAACGCTCCGCCGGGGCAATTATTTCCGGGGGCGGAAAATTTTGTCGCCTTTGCCATAAGAGGAAGGGTTCCAGCTTCTATCTTACCTGGGTTGTCGGGAAAAGGCAAGGCGGCGGGGAAGGAAAATGGAGGAAGCCCCGTCCCCGGCCTGCGGACTTCAGTTTTACCATGCTTTTGGGCAGCAAAAAACGGACCGGCCGCAAAGCCGGTCCGCTTCGAGGGGATTCCCGTCAGGGACTTATCCCAGGATTTCGCTCTTTCTGTTGAGGATGGCCTCCACGGCGGCGCAGGCGGGGCAGTCGCAGTATTTGGCGCCCGCCGCCTTGATCTCCCTGGCGTGGGCCGCCACCTGGGGGGCCTTTTCCGCGCCGAAAACCTTGGCGCCCGCCTCGGATTCGGCAAAGGCCAGCAGGGAATCAATGGGCATGATGTCCCCTTCCAGCTCGGTGATGTACCGCCGGGTGGCTTCCGCCTCGCCGGGGGTGCCCACCGCCTCCAGCCAGCTCTGGGCGGAGGCCTTGGTTTCGCTGTTGCAGGTGGGGGCGGCAATCAGCTCTTTGGTTTTCTCCACAACGTATTCCAGTACTTCCTTGTTCATTTGGGAACACCAGCCTTCCTTATGATATATGCCAAGCGCCGCAGGCGCAAAGGACGCGGCCCCATAGGTCCCAGGCCATGATGCCATGGGAATAATCCGCCATCTTTTCCGGTTGTCCCCGAAGGGGACAAGGAAAAGGGCTTGGAAATAAATTGGTATAATAGCCACTTTGAGGCTATTATACCATGGGGAAAATTGTAAAACAAGGCGGGGGAAGGGGAGAGTTTCAGACAGGTTTTCCCAAAGCCTTTGATGGATGAATGGTTTCCCTGCCGGAACGCTTTTTCGGACTGCCAGGCGGAAGCCCGCTCTGGCTACCCCGCCCACCCGGATCTTTCCTGCTCCTCCTCCAGAAGGTCCTCGTAAGCCTGGCGGGCGGAGCCGGCGGCGCCGGCCGCCAGTTCCTGGCGGGTTCGCTGGAAAAGCCCTGTCAGGCACCGGGGTGAACCCTTCTCCAGGGGGACCCCTGCGGCGGGGCAGACAAGCTGGATGGCCTTCCAGACCTGGGAACGGTTCATCAGGGGCCCTTCCCGGGTGACAAATACCGGCCCTTGGGATATCTCTGCCCGGCGGGCGTAATCCAGCAGCTCCTCCCGAAGGGTCCCGGCCAGCTCCAAAGCCTCCCCGCCGGGCCTTGGGGCCGCCCCGGCCTCCACCGCCTTCACCGTCACCAGGGGCAGGTCCTGGAGCCCCATCCCGGCGCCGCCCATGGCCTTGATGAGCAGGTAGCTGCGCTCCTTCCCCAGCTCCTTGGCGGCTGCCAAAAGGCGCAGATACTCGGCCCGGGTCAGGCTGGGGGCGGGAGCCTGGTCCGCCGGAAGGGGGAGCCCCTCAATCTGCCATTGGCGCCTGCCCAGGTAGCGGACAAAGCTGTTGAAGGCGGAAACGCGGTGGTTGATGGTGCGGGGGGAGTAGCCCTGCCCCCTCAGATGCTCCCGCCAAAGGAGGCCGCTCCCGCCGTCCAGAAGCTTGTCCTCCGGAAGGAAGCGGTACAGCATCCCCAGAGCCGTCCCATAGGTTTGCAGCGCGCTGGCGCTCCGCCCCTCTGCCCGGAGCCGCTCCAGGAATTTCTCCACCAGTTGGCTGGTCATCCGGACCGTCTCCCTTTTTTTGGCCGGCAATGCCTCCGCCCCCTTTCCCCAAAAGCCCCAATGCGCGTCCTGCTGCCGGCCCGCGGCTTGCGCGGAGAAGGAAACAGCGGAGGGGAAAACCCTCCGCCGATACAAAATCAGTATTTTGTGGTGATGCCGGACCTCGCAGAAGCGTTTACAGCTTTTATTATGCTTTATTCACAGGCAAATTTCAAGAGATTGTCGGGCGGAATTTCTCAAATCCCTGTTGGTATTGAAGAAAACACGGCATTCCCTTCTGCTCGTGCTGCCATTTTTCCGGTTTTCCGACAAGCGCCATGGGAAAGAAGCCCGGCTGCGGCGAGAAAACCTCAGAAGCTCCGGAAGAATATGTAAAAATCATTCCGTTCGGTGGGGAATTGGCGGGCGCCAAGGGGAGCTTTTTATTCGTACGGCCTTTCTGATACCACAAAATACTGATTTTGTGGCGGTGCCCTTTTTAAATCAGCAGCCGCAGCCGGGAAAGGGCCCTGGACTGCTCCTCCGGGGAGATGAAGGTGTAGATGCGGGTGGTGTCGATGCTGGCGTGGCCCAGGATGTCGGCGAGGCGCACAATGTCCCGCTCCAGGCGGTAAAAGGTGACGGCGAAAAGATGCCGCAGGTTGTGGGGGAAAACCTTGGCGGGCTCCACCCCGGCCCTGGCGCAGAGCCCTTTCATCTGGGCCCAGATGTTGGAGCGGTCCAGGGGGCGGCCCGTCCTGCTGACGAATACCGGGCCGGAGCGGATTCCCCGCCGGGCGCAGTAGGCCCTCAAAAGGCGGCGCAGCTCCTCCGGCAGCAGCACCATGCGGCTTCTTCCCTTGTTGGTGATGAATACCGAGCCGGCGCCGAGGCTCTCCGCCGTGATGAAGCGGTGCTCGCTGACCCGGATGCCGGTGGAGCAGATGGTCTGGAGCAGCAGGGCCAGGCGCTCGTCCCCGTCCCGGCGCGCCGCCTGGACCAGGCGGATATATTCCTCCCGGGTCAGTTCCCGGTCCCGGCTGCGGAAGGTCTGGCGCTGGACCTTGAAAAGCCGGACCCGGTATTGGGGTACCCCCAGGAAGGTGAGAAACCCGTTGACCGCCACCAGCATACTGTTGCCGGTGGCGGTTTTGTACCGCCGGGCCAGCATCTCCTTGAAGTCCAGCACCGCCTCCTTGGTAAGGCTGTTGCCGGGGGGCAGGCAGCGGAAAAAGGCCATGATGTCCCGCAGGTATTTTTGGACCGTTTGGGGGCTGTGCTCCTCCCGGATGAGCTGGGCCCGGTATTCCTCCACCTGAGAAAAAGAAAGCCGCAGATTTTCCATATTCACATCTCCTTGCTTCCCGTTGGGAAAATGGTGTGAACATATTATACCCATCAGAACCGGAAGAGAAGAAAGGATGAATCCATTTTTTCCCAGTTTTGAAATAAAAAAGGCCGCGGCGGGCCGAATAGGACTGCCGCGGCCTTTGATGAGCGCCGGCCCCGGAGGCCGGTTCCTGGGGGAGTGGGTGGCGGCGAAGGGGAGGGAACCCTCATCCGGCCCCCAGGCTGTCCGCCAGGATGGAGGCCCAGGGCTCCAGCCCCTGGGCGGGTTGGGGAGAGGAGAAGTCCAGGAAGGAGGCGTGGACCACAATGGACCCCCTGCGGATCACCACCGTGGGGAAGCCCA
>CAJFUT010000136.1 GCA_904420255.1 uncultured Angelakisella sp.
CCGCGGCGGTGCTGGCGGCGGCGGTCATCGGGCTCCTGCTCTGGCGGAGCCGGAAGGGGGAGGGCGAAGGGAGATAACCACCCGCCCCGAACCCTGACAAAATCCCGGAAACCCGGCAAAACCACCAGCCTGGCTGGTGGTTTTGCTTTTCTCCGGGGGCTCGCCCTCCTCAAAACCGCAGCACCCGCCCCTCCCTGCGGGGCTTTGGCACGGGGTGCCGGTCCTTCTCCCTGGGGTACCCCAGCAGGAGCTGCATCACGGCGTAATAATCGGCCCCCACGCCCCAGCGGCGCAAAACCTCCTGCCCGTAGGGATCGGCGAAGGCCGTCCACCCCTGGCCGATGTAGCAGGAGCCGATCCCCAGGGCGTCGGCGGTGTAAAAATTGCCGTCTTTGCCGCTGGCAACAGCCGGGCACCCCCGGCAGAAGGCCAGCAGCCGGCATTTGGCGCATTTCTCAAATTTCGAGTAGTCCCGGTAGGCTTCCATCTGGCAGACCCAGACGTCGGCCAGCCGGTCGGTGAGCACATTCTCCACCCGGCTGTCCTGAACCCGGCGGCAGGCGTAAATATCCCCGGTGGGCAGGATGGTGAGATGGCAGTTGCCGCAGTTGTAGCCGCAGTAGATCACCCCCTCCTCCGCCGCTTCCGGGATTTGGAATTCAAGAGGGATTTGGCGGGGATCAGCCAGAAGGTGCTCACCGACAGCCTGCGTTCCATGGAGGAGGACGGGATTATTACCCGCATGGTTTACCCTGAAGTCCCGCCCAGGGTGGAATATGCCCTGAGCCAACTGGGGGAATCCATGCGGCCCATTATCGGCGCCATGGAGGCCTGGGGGCTCGGGTATCAGGAGCGGGCGAAGGGCCGGTGATGCTTTTGGGCGGGCCGCGCCTCCGGGCGGCGGTGTGCCGCCCTGGGATTTGTTAAATAGGATGGGCCGGGAGGCGGGGGAGGGGAGAAGGATGAACGATAAAACGTACCGGTTCCAGGCTGTGATTGAGGCGGTCCCGGGGAAAGGCGGGGCCTATGTCCGGTTCCCCTACGATATCAGGAAGGAATTCGGCGCGGGCCGGGTCAGGGTGGAGGCTTCCTTTGACGGCGTGCCTTACCTGGGCAGCATCGTCAATATGGGGGTGAAAAATGCCGACGGCTCGCCCTGCTATATCATCGGCGTCCTCAAGGAAATCCGGCAGAAGCTGGGCAAGGGTCCGGGGGACACCGTGACGGTGACCATCCGCCAAAGGCCGGCCTGAGAGGCGGCGGGGCGGCTCAAAGGGAAAATCCCGGATGCGGGGGAGGCGGCGTTTGGCCGCGGCTCCTCCCGTGTCCGGGATTTTTTTGTTATGTGGAAGTATTGGAAAACAGCCCTCCGCCCGGGAAGCGTTTATCCGCGGGGGCATGGGGCGGCTCAGTTCCGCATCAGGTATACGGCGACGATTTCAATAAGCTGGAGGGGGGTGGGCTTTTTCTCCACCTCCCGCCGGGCCATCAGCTCCAGGGTGCGGCGGCAGTCCCTTTTCCAGCAGCGGGCGATGAGGGTGCGCAGGTTGCGCTCCATGGTGCCGGAGGGGGCCCCGCTTGCCTCCTCCACCCGGGGGTAGAGCTTTTTGGTGACCCCCTTCAGAAGGTCCTCGTCCTGGGTGACAAAGAAAATTGCCAGGGCCGCCTGGCCGAAGCCCTTCAGGTTATCCTCGGCATGGATGGCCAGGAGCGCGTTTTGGACATCCCGGATATCGACGGTTTTCATAAGCTGCCTCCTCCTGGAATGATTCTGTAAGAGAATCATAATCCCATCGGAGGCCATTTTTTAAAATATCGACATGATAATCTGAAAAGTGAAGGAAAAAAGCGCATAAAAAGGCGGGTTTTGGGGAATGGCGGGAAAGCCCGCCCGGGGAATGCCCCTTTTTGGGCAGGAAAAATATGGTAAATAAGCGAAAACAGATTGCATGAATGGAAATGAATGGTAAACTTAAACGGGCAAAGGAACAAAAAAGAATCAAAATTCCTCTGTGGGACCCGGGGCAGGTTGGGGCTTCCTTCAACTATTTTGGGAAAGTGTAAAATTATTACAATTTTGTAACTTTTTCCTTGATTTTGGTTACAACTTGTAATATTCTAGTCTCAGGGAAGGGAATTCCGGAGAGGCCCGGCCCCCCAAGATTAAAATTTTAAATGGAGGAATCAACCATGAAAAAGGTTCTGGCTCTTGTGCTGGCTGTTCTGATGCTCAGCACTCTGGCTTTTGCCACCACTACCCCCAATGAGCCCGTCATTAATCAGAGTGGCAACACTGTTACCATTAACGTTGGCACCTATCAGCCTGGTGAGAAGATCTATGTCTACAGAGGCATGGCCGAAGATGCCAATGGCTTCAACAAGGATGTCAATTCTGACAACTACTCCATCACCAAGGTGAAGTATGAGGAAGGCCGTTCCCTGGTTGAGGACATCTATTTTGACGATGCCAACGATCAGGTCGTTATCAAGCTGGAGGACAACACCAACCTCACCACCAACAAGACTCTGGATTTCACCTTCACCCTGAAGGGCAAGGGCCGCGATGTCAACGATGTTAAGATTCACATTAATGGTAGCGTTGGCTATGGCCTGCTGAACCGTGCTTATCTGATTTATGACACTGACGATGTCCGCTTCTCCAGTGAATACGCTGACATCGGCGAGATGGCTAAGGACTATTTCTATCAGGTGAAGACCAGCACCAAAGCCAATGGCAATCCTGCTTATGGCGAGCTGGAGCTTACCACTAGAGATGGTGATGTGGATGTCGTTGTCCGTGTCTACGACGGCGACAAGCTGTACCTCTACAACGATGTCGACGCCGATAAGGACATCCTGAAGGCCTATGCCGACTACGATGCCGACCTGAGCTTCCTGAACTTCCCCGGCGACACCACCTTCAACAGCACCGCCACCGTCTATATGTACAAGGATGAGGATTCCTTCATCTATGAGATCAAGGACGGCAAGCTGGTTGAGAGCAACGCCAAGTGGAGCGAGGATGACGGTGCTTGGATTCTGAAGGCCCGCACCCTGGGTTCCTATGTCTTCTCCGATGTGGAGCTGGACGTGACC
>CAJFUT010000137.1 GCA_904420255.1 uncultured Angelakisella sp.
CATGCACATCAAGACCCCCAGCCAGAAGACCCAGATCCGCTCCCTCTCCGGCGGCAACCAGCAGAAGGTCATCATCGGCCGCTGGCTCCTCACCAAGCCGGAGATCCTGCTTCTGGACGAACCCACCCGGGGCATCGACGTGGGCGCCAAATATGAGATCTACCAGCTGATCATCGATCTTGCCAACGAGGGCAAGGGAGTCATCATGGTGTCCTCCGAAATGCCGGAGCTGCTGGGCGTCTGCGACCGCATCATTGTCATGTCCGGCGGCCAGGTGGCCGGCGAGGTGGACGCCAAGAGTACCAGCCAGGAGGAAATCCTGACCCTGGCGGCCAAGTATGTGTAAAGAGGAGGAGACCCCATGAGTAACGAGAAAACTCCCGCCGCCAGAACCAAGCTGGACAGCCGGCGGGTAATCGATCTGCTGCTGAATAACGCCCTCATTATCATCATGCTGGTGGTGGCGGCCTATGTGGCCGTTACCCAGCCCAACTTCCTTTCCCCCCGCTCCCTGGTGAACCTGCTGACCCTCACCGCCGCCTACCTGCCGGTGGCCCTGGGCATCGCCGGGTGCATCGTCCTCACCGGCACCGACCTGAGCGCCGGCCGGGCTGTGGGCATCACCGCCTGCATCTCCGCCTCCCTGCTCCAGTCGGCGGACGCCGCCAACAAGATGTGGACCAGCATCGGCACCCTGCCCATCCCCCTGGTCATCCTCATTGTGGTGGGCATCGGCGCCTGCATCGGGGCCTTCAACGGCTTCTTCGTGGCCAGATTCAAGCTCCATCCCTTCATCGTCACCCTGGCCACCCAGCTGATCCTCTACACCTGCCTGCTGCTCTATGTCCAGGCGGGCAACAATAACGGCATGGCCATCTCCAGCCTGGATGATGGCTACCGGAATTTCGTGGTGGGCAATCCTCCCCTCCTCACCTTCAACGACGGCGCCATCCAGATTCCCAACTTTGTCATCTACGCCATCCTCCTCACCGCCCTGATGTGGTTCATCTGGAATAAGACCACCTTCGGCAAGAATATGTTTGCCCTGGGCGCCAATGAGGAGGCCGCCAGGGTTTCCGGCGTCAACGTCCTGGCCACCACCATCGGCGTCTTCGCCCTGGCCGGCGCCATGTACGGCTGGGCCGGCTTTGTGGAAAGCGCCCGTATCGCCTCCAACACCGCCAACACCGGCCTCAACTACGAGCTGGACGCCATCGCGGCCTGCGTCATCGGCGGCGTTTCCTTCGTGGGCGGCATCGGCAAGATCAGCGGCATCGTCATCGGCGTCATTATGCTGCGGCTGATCTTCGTGGCCCTCCCCCTGGTGGGCATGGACCAGAACCTCCAGTACGCCATCAAGGGCGGCATCATCCTCTTCGCCTGCGCCCTGGATATGCGCAAGTACCTGGTGAAAAAATAACCGCTCCCGGACGGGGCCTGCGGCAGCGGCCCCAAACCGGCAGCCCCAGTCTGCTTCGGTTTGCGGGGGCATCCCCCAAGGGGCCGCGCTCTGTCCGGCGTGGCCCCTTTTTTCCGGGCAGATGAAGGCCATTTTCAGAAATGAGGTTTTGCTATGACCGATTTTTCCGCCCTTTCCCGCGCCCTGGAGGCGGGAAAGCTGGATGAATCCCTCCGCCTCCTGGGCTGTCTGGCGCCCCGGGAGGACATCGCCCCCGCCAGGGCCCGGGCCGCCCGGGTCATGGCGGGCTTCCGGGCGGCTTTCGGGGGAGGGGAGAGGCCGGCGGCCCTCCTTTCCGCCCCCGGCCGCACCGAGCTGGGGGGCAACCACACCGACCACCAGCGGGGCCATGTCCTGGCCGGCGCAGTGAACCTGGACTTTCTGGCCTGCGCCGCCCCCAACGGCAGCCAGGTGATCCGCTTCCAGTCGGAGGGGTGGCCCATGGTGGAGGTGGACATCTCCTCCCTGGAGCCCCGGGAGGAGGAGCGGGAAACCACCGCCGCCCTGGTGCGGGGGGTGGCCGCCCGGGCCGCCCAGCTGGGGTACGCCCCCGGCGGCTTTGACGCCTACGCCGTTTCCGACGTCCTGCCCGGCTCGGGGCTTTCCTCCTCGGCGGCCTGCGAGGTGCTGCTGGGTGTGATCCTGAGCCACCTGTTCTGCCGGGATGAGCTGGACCCCGTCACCGTGGCCCAGATGGGCCAGTACGCCGAGAATGTCTATTTCGGCAAGCCCAGCGGCCTCATGGACCAGATGGCCTCCTCGGTGGGCGGCGCGGTGGCCATCGACTTCGCCGACCCCGCCGCTCCCAAGGTGCGCCCCATCCGGGTGGACCTGGCGGCGGAAGGGTACGCCCTGTGCATCGTGGATTCCGGCGCCGACCACGCCGACCTCACCGCCGAGTACGCCGCCATCCCCCGGGAGATGGGGGCGGTGGCCGCCTTCTTCGGCAAGGAGGTCCTCCGGGAGGTGGAGGAGGCCCAGGTGATGGCCCGGCTTCCCGACCTGCGCAGGGCGGTGGGGGACCGGGCGGTGCTCCGGGCCCTCCACTTCTTCGCCGACGACCGCCGGGCCCGGCAGGAGGCCGAGGCCCTGGAGCGGGGTGATTTTGCCGCCTTCCTGGGGCTGGTGCGGGAATCCGGCCGCTCCTCCTGGATGTACCTCCAGAACATCGCCCCCGCCGGGGCGGTGGAGCACCAGGCCATGGCCGTCGCCCTGGCCGCCGCGGAGGAGATTCTGGGGGGCCGGGGGGCCTGCCGGGTCCACGGCGGCGGCTTTGCCGGCACCATCCAGGCCTTTGTGCCCCTGGAGCTGCTGGAGGAATTCCGCGGCCGGATGGAGGCCGCCCTGGGCAGCGGGTGCTGCCATGTCCTGTCCATCCGCCCGGTGGGCGGCGCAGTGATCCGGCCCCTGGAGGGCTGAGAAAGGAGCTTCCTATATGGCGATTCTCGTTTTGGGCGGGGCCGGCTACATCGGCTCCCACACCGTCTATGAACTCATCGACGCCGGCCGGGACGTGGTGGTGGCGGATAACCTTCTCACCGGCTTCCGGGCGGCGGTCCACCCCAAGGCCCGCTTCTATCAGCTGGACATCCGGGACCGGGAGGCCCTGGACCGGCTCTTTGAGGCGGAAAAGATCGAAGGGGTGATCCACTTCGCCGCCTCCTCCCAGGTGGGGGAATCCATGACCGACCCCCTGAAGTATTACGACAACAACCTCCACGGCACCATGGTGCTGCTCCGGGCCATGGTGGACCACGGGGTGGATAAAATCGTCTTTTCCTCCACCGCCGCCACCTATGGGGAGCCGGAGCGGGTCCCCATCCTGGAAACCGACCCCACCAACCCCACCAACTGCTACGGGGAAACCAAGCTCTCCATGGAGCATATGATGGCCTGGGTTTCCCGGGCCCACGGCCTGCGGTTTGTGGCCCTGCGGTACTTCAACGCCTGCGGCGCCCACGCCTCCGGGGCCATCGGCGAGGCCCACGACCCGGAAACCCACCTGATCCCCCTGATCCTCCAGGTGCCGAACGGCCAGCGGGAGTATATCTCGGTGTTCGGGGACGATTACCCCACCAAGGACGGCACCTGCGTCCGGGACTACATCCATGTCACCGACCTCGCCTCCGCCCATATCCTGGCCCTGGATTACCTCCTCCGGGGCGGGGAGAACCAGGTGTTCAACCTGGGCAACGGGGTAGGCTTCACGGTGCAGGAGGTCATTGAAACCGCCCGGGAGGTCACCGGCCATCCCATCCCCGCCAAAATCGCCCCCCGGCGGGCCGGGGACCCCGCCCAGCTCATCGCCTCCTCGGAGAAGGCCATCCGGGTCCTGGGGTGGGACCCCAGGTACAACGACCTGGCCACCATCATCGCCTCGGCCTGGGCCTGGCACAAGAGCCATCCCCACGGCTTTGAGGAGGCGTGATCCATGGATGTCAACCAGGCCATTGACTGGCTCATCGCTTATGCCCGGCGGGAGGGGCTGCTGGAGGAAGGGGAGGAAACCTGGGGGGCGAACGCCCTCCTGGAGGCCCTGGGGCTGGACAGCTACGCCCCGCCGGAGGAGCCCCTGGCGGAAGCCTCCCTGCCGGAGGTCCTGAAAACCTTGCTGGACGACGCCCACGCCAGGGGGGTGCTGCCGGTGGATTCGGTGGTTTACCGGGACCTTCTGGACACCCGCCTCATGGGGGCCCTGACCCCCCGCCCGGGGCAGGTCCGCCGCAGGTTCCGGGAGCTTTACGCCCAAAGCCCCCAGGACGCCACCTCCTGGTATTACCATTTCAGCCAGGCGGTCAACTATATCCGCGCCGACCGCATCGCCAGGGATATCCAGTGGAAGACCCCCACCCGGTATGGGGAGCTGGATATCACCATCAACCTTTCCAAGCCGGAGAAGGACCCCAGGGCCATCGCCGCGGCCAGGGAGCTGCCCGCCTCGGATTACCCCCGGTGCCAGCTCTGCGCCGAGAACGAGGGCTACGCCGGCCGGGTGAACCACCCCGCCCGGCAGAACCTCCGGGTGATCCCGCTGACCCTCCAGGGGGAGCCCTGGTTCTTCCAGTATTCCCCTTATGTCTACTATAGCGAGCACTGCATCGTCTTTAACCGTGTCCATACCCCCATGAAGATCGAGAGGGCCACCTTTGACCGCCTTCTGGATTTCGTGGGGCAGTTCCCCCATTATTTCATCGGCTCCAATGCCGACCTGCCCATTGTGGGGGGGTCCATCCTGGCCCACGACCACTTCCAGGGGGGGCGGTACGACTTCGCCATGGCCAAGGCCCCGGTGGAGGAGCCGGTGGAATTCCCCGGCTTCGGGGATGTCCAGGCGGGGATGGTCCGCTGGCCTATGGCGGTGGTGCGCCTCCGGGGCGGGGAGCCCGGGCGGCTGGCCCAGCTGGCGGACCGGATCCTCCGCTCCTGGCGGGGCTACAGCGACCCGGCCGCCATGATCCTGGCGGAAACCGGCGGGGAGCCTCACAACACCATCACCCCCATCGCCCGGCGGCGGGGGGAGGACTACGAGCTGGACCTGGTGCTCCGCAACAACCTCACCACCCCGGAGTACCCCCTGGGGCTCTACCACCCCCACAGCGAGCTGCACCACATCAAAAAGGAGAACATCGGCCTCATCGAGGTGATGGGCCTGGCGGTACTGCCCGCCCGGCTCCGGGAGGAGCTGGCGGCGGTGGCCCGGGGCCTTGGGGAGGGGACGGACCTTTCCGCCGACCCCCGCACCGCCTCCCACGCCGCCTGGGCGGAGGGCTTCCGGGCGCGGTATGACATCACCCCGGAAAACGCCCTGGAGATTGTGAAGCAGGAAACCGGCATGGCCTTCGCCCAGGTGCTGGAGCACGCCGGCGTCTTTAAAACCACCCCGGAGGGCCGGGAGGCCTTCCGCAGGTTCCTGAGGCAGGTGAAATAACCATGGGAGAATGGGTCCGCGCCTCCTTCGGCTTCACCGCCGGGGGGGAGGAGGTGTCCGCCTGGACCATCCGGGCCGGGGAATATTCCGCCCGGGTCCTCAGCTACGGCGGCGTCCTCCAGAGCTTTTCTGTCCCTGCCCCGGAAGGGGAGCGGGACATCGTCCTGGGCTTTGACACCCTGGCGGAATACGAGGCCCAGGATAAGTACATCGGCGCCCTGGTGGGGCGGGTGGCCAACCGCATCGGCGGGGCCTCCTTCACCCTGGGGGGCGTCCGGTATCCCCTGGCCGCCAACAGCGGCCCCAACTGCCTCCACGGCGGGCGCCGGGGCTTTGACCGGGCGGTCTGGCGCGGGGAGGCCCGGGGGGAGCTGCTGGTCCTTTCCCGCCGCAGCCCGGACGGGGAGGAGGGCTTCCCCGGCACCCTGGAGGCGGAGGTATCCTATTCCCTCTCCCCGGCGGGGGAGCTGACCATCCGGTATTTTGCCAAAAGCGACCGGGATACCTTGTGCAATCTGACCAACCACAGCTATTTCAATTTGGCGGGCCACGGGGCCGGGAGCCTGGCGGGGCAGTCCATCCGGGTCAACGCCCGAGCCATCACCCCCATTGACCAAACCGGCGTCCCCACCGGGGAGCTGATGCCGGTGGAGGGGACTCCCTTTGACCTGACCCGGGGCCGCCCCTTCCTGGAGGGCCTGGCGGAAAGCCACCCCCAGCTGGCCCTGGGCAGCGGCTACGACCACAATTTCGTCCTCCATACCGCCCCGGCAGGCCCTCTGGCCCCGGCGGCGGAGGTCCGAGGGGCGGGGCTGGTCCTCACCTGCGAAACCACCCAGCCGGGGCTGCAGCTTTATACCGCCAATTTCCTGGCGGGGGAGCGGGGGAAGGGGGGCGCCTGCTACGGCCCCCGCAGCGCCTTCTGCCTGGAGGCCCAGTGCTGGCCCGACGCCATCCACCACCCCGGCTTTCCCAGCCCGGTGCTCCGGGCGGGGGAGGAATACCGCCACATCACCCTTTACCGGGCGGTGCGGGAAGAAAAATAAGCGCCCGGAGGATTGGCCTTTTCCTTCGGGCCCGGCGGCTGACGGGAAAATGAAAAAGCTGCCGCCGGATACAGCGCCCTGGTCCGTTCCGTCAGGTCTTGGAAGGAATGGGCCCGGGCATTTTTTTGAAGGAGGAGCCGCCGTGTTTCGTGAAATGAGAAGGAAAAACCAAGCCCTGCCCAGGGAGGACTGCGCCGCCATCCTGGGCCGGGGCACCTCCGGGGTGCTGGCCCTTTCCGGGGAGGGGGGCTATCCCTACGCCGTCCCCATCAGCTATGTGTACCACGGGGGAAAGCTGTATTTCCACTGCGCCAAAGCCGGCCACAAGCTGGACGCCATCCGCCGGGAGCCCAGGGCTTCCTTCTGCGTCATTGATGAGGACCGGGTGGTGCCGGCGGAATACACCACCTATTTCCGCAGCGTCATCGCCTTCGGGAGGATCCGGGTTCTGGAGGAGGAGGGGGAGAAGCTGGCGGCCATCGAAAGGCTGGCGGAAAAGTACGCCCCGGAAGATACTCCCCAGGGCCGCCGGAACGCCATCCACCGGGAATGGGCCCCCCTCTGTATGCTGGAGATGTCCATTGACCACCTCACCGGGAAGGAAGCCATCGAGCTGGTCCGGGAGCGCCGGAGGATGGGCGGCGGGGAGGGATAAAGCCGTCGGAGGCTTCCGCGGCCCCTGGGGCCCTTGTGAAGAAGGGGAAAATGGTTTATAATGCAGAAAAAGGGTTTCCGGCGGCGGCCGGGAAGGGAAACGGAATCAAAGCAGAAACAGGAGGAAGCGAAGTCATGCAGCAGGATATGATTGTGATTCTGGACCTGGGGAGCAGCGAGAACACCGTGCTGGCCCGGGAAATCCGGGACCTGGGGGTCTACAGCGAGATCCATCCCCATGACATCACCCCGGAGGAGCTGCGGGCCCTGCCCAATGTCCGGGGGATCATCCTCAACGGGGGCGAAAACCGGGTGGTGGACGGGAAAGCCGTGGACGCCGCCCCGGGGGTCTATGGGCTGGGAGTCCCGGTGCTGGCGGTGGACCATCCCGCGGCCGGGGACTGCCGGAGGCTGGAGAGCTGGCCCGCCGGGGAGGCCGAGCGCCGGAAGCTCCTGGAGGGATTTGTCCTGGAGGAGTGCGGCGCCCGGCGCAACTGGAATATGGAGAACTTCATCGCCGATCAGGTGGAGCTGATTCGCCGCCAGGTGGGGGACAGGAAGGTGCTGCTGGCCCTCAGCGGCGGGGTGGATTCCTCGGTGGTGGCGGCCCTCCTCATCAAGGCGGTGGGCAGGCAGCTCACCTGCGTCCATGTGAACCACGGCCTCCTGCGGAAGGGAGAGCCGGAGCAGGTGGTCCGGGTATTCCGGGACGAAATGGACGCCAACCTTATCTATGTGGACGCGGTGGACCGCTTCCTGGACAAGCTGGCCGGGGTGGCGGATCCGGAGCAAAAGCGGAAAATCATCGGCGCGGAGTTCATCCGGGTGTTTGAGGAGGAGGCCCGGAAGCTCAGCGGCATCGAGTTCCTGGCCCAGGGCACCATCTATCCCGATATCATCGAATCCGGCACCAAGACGGTGAAGGCGGTGAAATCTCACCACAATGTGGGCGGCCTGCCGGAGGACCTGGATTTCCAGCTGGTGGAGCCGCTGAAGATGCTCTTTAAGGATGAGGTCCGGGCCTGCGGCAAGGCCCTGGGCCTGCCGGACAGCATGGTCTACCGCCAGCCCTTCCCCGGCCCCGGCCGTGGGGTGCGGTGCCTGGGGGCCATCACCCGGGAGCGGCTGGAGGCGGTGCGGGAATCCGACGCCATCCTCCGGGAGGAGTTTGCCGCCGCCGGGCTGGAGGGGAAGGTTTGGCAGTACTTCACCGTGGTGCCGGACTTCAAATCGGTGGGGGTCCGGGACGGGGCCCGCACCTTCGACTGGCCTGTCATCCTCCGGGCGGTGAACACGGTGGACGCCATGACCGCCACGGTGGAGGATGTGCCCTTCGCCCTCCTGCAGCGGATCACGGCCCGGATCACCGCCGAGGTGAAGGGGGTCAACCGGGTCCTCTACGACCTGACCCCGAAGCC
>CAJFUT010000138.1 GCA_904420255.1 uncultured Angelakisella sp.
CAGGTTGGCCTTCGCCTCCCCGATGGAAAGATAGTTTTTTGCGATTTCAGCAGGTGTGATCATTGGCAGCTTTGTCCGTCCTTTTCTTTTTATTGAGTTTCAAGAAGATGCCCCGGGCCTCCGCCTGCTGGCGCAGCAGCTCCGCCGCCGCGGCTCCCCGTTCCGTTAGGGAGGCTCCCGGTTTTGCCGAAAGCTTCTCCGGCAGGTCTTGAAGGTCTTCAAGGGGCAAAAGGTTCACGGCAAGGCAGAAAAAACTTTTCCGCCGTCCGTCATTGCAGGTGTCCAGAAGGTAGCGGAGGATTTCCATTTTTGCTTCCAGTACTCTTTTGTATTCCTCCAGTCCTCCATCTCGAGCTTTTTCCAGGTCGGAAAGGATATTTCGGGTGGTGATGAAGGAATCGAAGGGCTCCTGCTCCCGGTACCGGGAACAAGGAAAATCTGAACACTGGAAACAGAACTGAACATTTCCGTGATTCCGGGCGCACCGGATTACCGGGCAGCTGGGCCTACCCGCACCGCCGCAGCCGGTACAGTGGTTCTCCGGGTGGATGTTGTACATAGGGCAGAGGCCGCAGTTCAAGCCGCAGAGGGAGAACTGGGGATACTGCCGCAGGGGTTCTTTCTTCACGGTGTTTCTCCTTCCCTGAAAGGAGCTTGGGCCTTGGGATGGACCAAAGCCCGTAGGCGCCTCTCACACGGACATTCCTCCCTGGAGCTACGCCCCAGGAAAGCGTCAATCCTACCGGGGGCCAGTGGAGGCCCGGACTCCGCCGCGAACAGCGGGCGGGCCGGGCCGACATCCCCCGCTGGAAGGCTGTCGCCCTACACGGGGGCCCGGGGGGCTCCCCGGCCGCTCTTTGTCACTTTCTCTCGGCAGAGAAAGTGATGCCCGGATTTCCGGTGCGACCGGAGTAATCTATTTAAGAGAAAATCCAGCGGGGCAGAAATCGCCTTCTGAATCCCAAGTGATATGCTCAGAGAGCGGCGCACAACCTTGTACCATGCAGGCGCTTCTCTCGCGGACTTGGCCGCCCGACCTGCCGGGCTTACCATTTCTCCGCGAGGATCTCCTGGCGCTTCCGGTCGTATTCCTCCCGGGTGATGAGGCGCTGGTCGTAAAGGCGCTGGAGGGTCTGGAGCCGCTCCTCCACCCCGGCGATGCCCTGGCCGGCGGCGGGGCCGGGGTAGGTTTCCTCCTCCATCTCCACGTTATAAATACCCTTGCCGGAAACCATTATGTAGATATTGTAGCCGGTCATGGCGGCGGCCATGAGGGTCCATAAGATGCCGAAGGGCCCAAATGCGGGGATGACCACAAAGAGCCCGATCCCCACGAAGATGGCCCCCGCAACGACCCCCATGGCGGAACCCGCCTTGTTGGGACGCACCCGGTAATTTCTCCTTCTTCGCATTAGAACACCCCCTGTTTTTATGGGGAGGGGTTTAGCCGACTCCCTCCAGCATCAATCGCGCGCATTTGTAGATGTCGCCGCAGCCCAGGGTGATCACCAGGTCCCCGGGCTTTGCGTGGGCCATGGTGTAGTCCGCCATCTCCTGGAAGGTGTCGAACCAGACGCTGCCGGGGATCTTCTCCCCCAGGTCCTTGGTCTGGATGCCCCACTGGTTTTTCTCCCGGGAGCCCATAATGGGGCTCATCACCACATGGTCGGCGATGGAAAGGGCCTTCACAAAGTCCTCCAGCAGCAGGTAGGTCCGGGAGAAGGTGAAGGGCTGGAACACCGCCCAGACCTCCCGGAAGTCCAGCTCTTTGGCGGCCCGGAGGGTGGCCGCCAGTTCGGCGGGATGGTGGGCGTAGTCGTCGGCGATGGTGACCCCGTTCACCCGGCCCAGCACCTCGAACCGCCGCCCCGCCCCGCTGAACTGGCTGAGATGGAGGGCGACGTCCGCCGGGGCGGCCCCCAGCTCCAGGGCGGCGGCGGCCGCCGCCACGGCGTTGAGGACGTTGTGGTCCCCGGGGACGTGGATGGTGAGGGCGCAGACCCGCTCCCCCCGGCGCATCAGGTCGAAGGTGCGGCAGAGGCCGTCTTTTTTCTGGAGGTTGGCGGCGTAGTAGTCGTTCCCCTCCCCGCGGCCGAAGGTGATCTTCTCCGGCCCCTCCACCGGGGCCATGGCCCGGACGGTGTTGGGGTCGTCGCCGTTGTAGAGGACCCGGCGGGTGGCCATCCCGGCGAAGCGGGTGAAGGATTTCATGGCGTTTTCCACCGTGCCGAAATAGTCCAGATGGTCGTCGTCGATATTGAGGACCACGGCGGTGTCCGGGAAGGTGGACAGGAAGGTGTCCCGGAACTCGCAGGCCTCGTAGATGAAGAGGTCGCTTTTCCCGGCCCTGCCGTAGCCCCCGATGGCCCGGAGCTTGCCGCCGATCACCGCCGAGGGGTCGAAGCCCGCCCCGTAGAGGATCTGGGTCACCATGGAGGTGACGGTGGTTTTGCCGTGGGTGCCGCAGATGCCCACCGCCTCCCCGAAGTGGCTGGAAATGGCCCCCAGCATCCTGGCCCGCTCCCAGAGGGGGATGCCCTGCTCCCGGGCGGCCATCAGTTCGGGGTTATCCGCCATAATGGCGGCGGAATAGAGGACCAGGTCGGCCCCCTTGAGGTTTTCGGGGGAATGGCCCAGGGTCACCGCCACCCCCAGCTGGCGCTCCAGGGCCAGGATGTCGCTTTCGTTGTTGTCGCTGCCGGAGATGGCATATCCCTTGCTCAGGAGGATTTGGACGATGGGGAACATCCCGGAGCCTCCCACCCCGATGCAGTGGATATGCCTGACCTCCGGGGGAATCTCAATGACCTGCTTCATGGCGAGCCTCCCTTCCGCCGGGACCCGGCGGAGAATATATGGGGAAATCAATATATCCTATTATACCCCAAAGACCGCCTTTTTGACAATCCGGGCGGGGTAGGCCCCGCCGCCAATCACGTGAGCTATGGATACAGAAGCGCAAGTTTGTGCGCCGCTCAGCTAAGTCCGCAGAAACATTGGGCCCAGCCGGGCGGGGCAGGCCCCGCTGCCAATCCCGTGAGAAGCGGCCGGGGAAGCGCGAGCAGGTGCGCCGCTCAACTTGGACTGCCAGAATCGGCCCAGCCGGGCGGGGTAGGCCCCGGCTGCCAATCCTGTGAGAAGCGGCCC
>CAJFUT010000139.1 GCA_904420255.1 uncultured Angelakisella sp.
CAAAAGGAGTTTTTTTGTCTTCATCATCGGCTTCCGCCTTCTTTTGAACCACTCGCCTAGCGAGTGGTTTTCGGGTTACAAAAAGGGGCGGCGCCCCGGCGCCGTCCCCCTTGGTCAAAATATTATCCAAAGGGCGGTCAGCCCAGGGCCTCCGCCATCCGCCGGAGGCACCGCTCCAGGAGGGAGCGGGGGCAGGCGGCGTTGATCCGCTCAAAGCCGGCCCCCTCCTCCCCGAAGATGTAGCCCTCGTCCAGGGCCACCCCGGCCCGGTGGAGCATCCGGTCCTCCAGCTCCCCGGGATTGGGGCAGTAGGCCCGCAGGTCCACCCACAGCAGGTAGGTGCCCTGGGGGTCCGCCAGCCGGGCGGCGGGGAGATGCTCCGCCAGAAACCGCCGGGCAAATTCCACATTGCCGTCCAGGTAATCCAGCACCTGGTCCAGCCAGTCCTCCCCCTGGGTGTAGGCCGCCATCATGGCGGCGAGGCTCAGGGGGCTGGCGTCCATGATGCCGTACCGGCCGGCCACCAGCTCCCGCCAGGCCGCCTGCCAGGCAGGGTTCTGGATGACGATGTTGGAAAGCTGCAGCCCCGCCAGGTTGAAGGTTTTGCTGGGGGCGGTGCAGACGATGATCCGGTCCCGGTGCTGGGGGCAGACCTTCAGAAGGGGGTGATGGGTGACCCCGCGGCGCACCAGGTCCCCGTGGATCTCGTCGGAAATGATCCATTTGCCGTACCGGGCCGCCAGCTCCGCCGTCCGGGACAGCTCCTCCGGCGTCCAGACCCGGCCCACCGGGTTGTGGGGGCTGCAGAGGATCATCCCCTTGACGTCCGGCCGGCTCAGCTTCTCCTCCAGGTCGCCGAAATCCATGGAGTAGGCCCCGTCCTCATACCGCAGGGGGCTGTTGACCACCCGGCGGCCCGCCGCCTCGATCTTCTTTGTGAAGGGGTAATAGACCGGGCGCTGGATCACCACCCCGTCCCCCTCCTCTGTGAGGATGTCCAGGAGGAAGGCGATGGCGGGCACCACTCCGGGGCTGTAGAAGATATCCCCCGGCTCCACCTGCCAGCCGAACCGCTTTTGATACCAGCCGGTGATGGCCCCCTTCACCTGGGGGTCCTCATAGTTGGTGTAGCCGAAGATCCGCCGGTCCACCCGGGCGTGGAGTGCCTCCAGGACGGGCTGGGCACAGGGGAAATCCATATCCGCCACCCAGAGGGGCAGGGCGTCCGCCGGGGCGCCCGCCGGCAGGCAGTCCCACTTGACGCTGAAGGTCCCGGCCCGGTCCACCCCCTGGTCCAGATCATACTGAAATGCCATAAAACATCCTCTCCTTTGCTGTCAAATTTTAAAAGTCTTTTTTAGTTGAACATGGTCGAAAATTTTCGAAGTACCGGCAAAATCGGTTAGCCTTAAGGAAACACAATACAATATGTTGGAGGTATGACATCTTGGCTGCGACGACAGAAACATTCACTTCCACACAGAGCCTTCTCCGCTACCTGAAAATCTCCGGCACCTACAAGGGGTACAAGCAGATGGTCACCGCCATCGAGCTGGCCATCGAGGACGAGGACCGGCTCCTCAACGTCACCATCGACCTCTACCCCCGGGTGGCCCAGATCCACCACACCACCAGCTCCTGCGTCCAGAAGAACCTGCGGAAAATCATCGCCGCCTCCTGGGAAAACGGCGGCAGGGAGCAGCTGGAAGCCCTCCTGGGCCTCACCTACGACCGCCGCCCCTTCACCAAGGATTTCATCGACCTTCTGGCCGATTACCTGAAAAAGAGCCGGGCAGCCTCCTGAGCGGAGAACTGCCCCCCGGCGCCCCGCAGCTATTGTAGCACAAGGCCCAATGGGTTACAATCCCCTGCGGGCCGAAGGTCCGCGCCCTCTTTTTCTGCAACGCTGCGCGGTTGGAAGGCTTTCGGTTTGCTGCTGCGCAGGGCTTTTATGTCGGTGAGTTTACGGTTCGTGAATCGTTAGGTTGTGCCCCGCTCTTTTTTCTGCCCCGCCGGATTTTCTCTTAAATAGTTTACTCCGGTCGCAGCGCGACCCCGGGCATCACTTTCTCTGCCGAGAGAAAGTGACAAAGAGCGGCCGGGGAGCCCCCCGGGCCCCCGTGCGGGGCGACAGCCATCCAGCGGGGG
>CAJFUT010000140.1 GCA_904420255.1 uncultured Angelakisella sp.
CACAGGCCCTTCCCGTAAAGGGGTTTCCAAAGGGGAAGCCCCTTTGGTCAGTCTTTGGTTACTTTCTTCTGATCAAGAAAGTAACATAACCCGGCGTTGCGCGGAGGGCGGAACAAAAATTAGAATGAAGCGCGATGGTATAAAAAAGTGGGGGCCCTTTCGGGCCCCCAAAGAGCGGGCGGGGTGGCCCCCGCGGGCTGGCCGGTCCCGAACGGGATGAAAGCCCCGGTGGGGCTTTCAAGGCCACGTTCCCGACCAACGGGAGGGATGGACGTGAGCTGCGGACGCAGAAGCGCAGATGAATGCGCCGCTCAACTTGGGCTGATAAAAAATCGCCTTCATCCGCCCAAGTGATATGCTCAGGGAGCGGCGCACAACCTCGCGCCATGAAGGCGCTTCTCTCACGGACTCGGCCGCCCGGCCTTCCGGGCCAAAGAGCGGCGCACAATCTAACGCCTCAGAAAATCTTCTCTCACGGCCATCCCTCCCTTTGGTCGGGAACGTGGCCTTGAAAGCCCCACCGGGGCTTTCGTCCCGTTCGGGACCGGCCAGCCCGCGGGGCCTACCCCGCCACCTGGTCGAATTCCCGCTGGATCTCCTGGTCGGGGGGAGCCGTCAGGAGGGAGGCGATGACGATGCAGAGGCAGGAGAAGAGGAAGGCGGGGAGCAGCTCGTAAATATCCCACACGCCTCCCAGGGGCCGGACCAGCAGGTTCCAGACAAAGACCATCACGCCGCCGCCCACCATGCCGGCGATGGCCCCCGCCCGGTTGATCCGCTTCCAGAAGAGGCTCATGAGCATCAGGGGCCCGAAGGTGGCGCCGAAGCCCGCCCAGGCGAAGCTGACGATGGTGAAGATGACGCTGTCCTCATCCATGGCGATGACGATGGCCACGGCGGTGATGGCCAGGAGGGTCAGGCGGGAGACATTCAGCACCTGCTTGTCGGTGGCCTCCCGGCGGAGCAGCCCCTGGTAGATATTCTTGGAGAAGGCCGAGGCGGCGATGAGCAGGTAGGAATCGGAGGAGCTGATGGTGGCGGCCAGGATGCCGGCCATCACCAGCCCGGCCAGGGCCGCCGGCAGCAGGTTGGTGGAAAGAAGGATGAAGATATTCTCCGCGTCGGAGGCGGTGGTGAGGGCGGTGGGGAAGAGGGTCCGGCCCACCACTCCGATGAACACCGCCACCGTCAGGGAGATCACTACCCATACGGTGGCGATGCGGCGGGAGGCGTTCAGCTCGCCCTCCCGCCGGATGGCCATGAACCGCAGCAGCACCTGGGGCATCCCGAAATACCCCAGGCCCCAGGCCAGGGTGGAGAGGATGGAGAGGAGGCCGTAGCTCCCGGCGGCGCCGAACTGGGGCGCCCCGTCCACCACCTGCTGGACCCCGTCCACCGTCACCGGGGTGGCGATGCCGAAAAAGTCCAGGAAGCCGGGGATGGCGGCGGCGTTATCCAGCACCGCCCCCAGGCCCCCCGCCGCGGCGGTGCCGGTGGCCACGATGACCACCAGGGCGGTGATCATCACCACCGCCTGCATAAAGTCCGAGGCGCTTTCCGCCAGGAAGCCGCCGATGATGGTGTAGACCAGCACGAACGCCGCCCCCACCATCATCATGGGGACATACCCCAGCCCGAAGAGGGTGGAAAAGAGTTTGCCGCAGGTGACCAGGCAGCTGGCGGCGTAGACGGTGAAGAAAATAAGGATGAAAAGAGCCGCGATGGTCATGACCACCGGCTTTTTTTCATGGAAGCGGTTGGAGAAGAACTCCGGCAGGGTGATGGCGTTGCCGGCCTTCTCGCTGTAGCGCCGCAGCCGCCTGGATACAATGAGCCAGTTGATATAGGTGCCCAGGCCCAGGCCGATGGCGGTCCAGGCGGCGTCGGCGATGCCGCACCAGTAGGCCACCCCGGGCAGCCCCATGAGGAGCCAGCCGGACATATCCGACGCCTCGGCGCTCATGGCGGTGACCCAGGGCCCCAGGGTCCGGCCCCCCAGGAAATAATCCTCGGAGCTGCGGTTGGCCCTCCTGGCGAAGGCCAGGCCGATGCCGATGACCACCAGCATATAGGCCGCCATCACCAGCATGATCTGCATGGTATCTGTCATATACTACCTCTCCTTTGCGGGAAAATCCCAGGCCGCCGGCCCCGGCAGGGGTAAAAAAAGGCCCGCTCCTGCCCCCCCGGGGAATCCCAAAGAGGCGGGGCGGGCCCCGCTGCCGGCGAAACGGCCTTTGTCGCTTTCATTATACATCACTTTAAAGCAAAAGGCAACCGGGGCGGAGCCCCGACCCCCCCTTTTTTCTGCTGCCCAGCGCCTTTTTGCGTCCGTAAGAGAAGCGTCTGCGCTGCGCCGGTTTGTGCCCCGCTCCCTGAGCATATCACTTGGGATTCGGAAGGCGTTTTTTTATCCGCCCAAGTTGAGCGGCGTACTCACTTTCGCTTCTTTCACCATAGCTAACGTCAATGCCAGCGGGGGCCACCCCGCCGCCACTTTCTTGATCAAAAGAAAGTGGCCAAAGA
>CAJFUT010000141.1 GCA_904420255.1 uncultured Angelakisella sp.
AAGGGCCCCCAAGGGCCGAGAACTTTCTGCGGAAAGTTCGCCCCTTCGGGGCAGGTCGGCCCTCACGGGGGGACCAGTCCCCCCATGTGCCCCCCTGCCCTCCGGGGGGCTTTTTTGTTTGCCGCGCAGCGCCCCCCTCTCCCTTTGATTTTCCTGAATCGTTAGAACGCTTTTTACCTTGTGCCATGGGAAGTGTATCGGTTTGAGAAATTGTCAGGCAGAAGCCCGACGCCGAGGTCGCCACTTTCTTGATCAAAAGAAAGTGGCGGCGGGGTGGCCCCCGCTGGCAACGACGTTAGTAGCGTTTCGGGGAGCGAAAGCAGCTGCGCCGCTCAACTTGGGCCGATAAAAAACCGCCTTCTGAATCCCAAGTGATATGCTCAGGGAGCGGCGCACAAACCGGCGCAGCGTAGGCGCTTCTCTTACGGACTCAAAAAGGCGCTGCGCAGCAGAAAAGAGGCCCGCCGGGCTTTCACCGATTTCCCCCGGCGGCGTATACTGGTAACAGGGCGGGCCCTCCCCGGAGGGGCGCCTACATAGACCGAGGGAGGTGAGGAAGGATGGGCCGCTGCAGAAAACCCCGGAGGGGCCGGGGCCCTCAGTCGCCCCTGCCAGGGCTCTGCGCCGCCTTCGGCGCGGGCATCTTCCTGTCCCTGTTCTGCTCCCTCAAGCTGGTGGTGATACTGGCCGCCGTCTTTCTCATTGTGCTGGGCGTGCTGGCGGCGGACTGTTGACCCCGTTCCAAAGGGTGGTGACTGGTGTGAAGATCGTCGTTGTGAAAAGCCCCCGGTTCCTGGCGGGGATCCTCCGCTTCTTCTTCAAGATCAAGAAGGAGGACGGGGAGTAGCCCCCCGGCAGGCCAAAAGCCCGGCGTCTCGGCGCCGGGCTTTTTGGTCTTTTTTCCTCAGAAAAGGTGGAAAATTTTTCAAATTACGTATTTTTGTTTCCATTGATTTCAACGCTTTTTGCTTTATCAAATATCTTTATTTAAAATATACTAATGAAATGAATTGATTTTTGGCAAATTGACAATACTTTTTGGGGAATTATAATCATAAGTGTGAAAACATCTTACCTTTGATGAAACAAAGGAGGCAATTATGACCGTCAGCGACAAGATACGGATCCTCTGCATCCGCAGGGGCATCACCATGCGGGAACTGGCCCTGCGGATGGGGATGTCCCCCCAGAATTTCAGCGGCAAGCTCAAGCGGGAAAGCTTCTCCTACCAGGAGCTGGAGGCCATGGCCAAGGCGGCGGACTGCCAGTTCCGCCTGGAGTTCGTCCTCCCCGACGGGGACGTGGTCTGAGATTTCCCGGGAAAAAAACGCCCCTCCCAGCCTGTCCGGACAGAACCGGAACCGGGCGGGAGGGGTGTTTTTGTGTTTCTGCCGGGCCGTCAGGGGGTTTCCAGGATGTAGATGTCCACGAACCGGGCGCCGTTGAGGACGCTTTCGGCGTAGCTCTCGTAGAAAAGGTCCACGGTGACGCCGTTGTAGGCGAATTCCCCGGTGTCGTTGACCACGGCATAGCCGTAGATGAATTCGTTGTCCGGGGTCTTGATGTAGAGCTTGGACCCGTAGGGCATCTCGTCCAGCCGCACCACCGCCACGGTGCCCTCCTGGCAGTAGGTTTCGCCGTACTGGCCCTTGGTGGTCCAGTAGCCCGCCCCCCAGGCGTTGCCGGAGCGGTGGTAGCCGGTGGCCTTCTGGTTGCGCAGCACCTTGATGTAGCTGACCGGGTTGCCGTTCTCGTCCAGGGGGTACTGGTCGCTGAAGTCGAAGTTGGAGATGGCGCTGCCGTCCCCCACCAACACCTGGGCGGTGGTGGGGTAGCTGAGGATGTCCTCCCGGACCACATAGCGGTCCACCACCTGGCCATCCTCCAGCACCTCCTCCCAGGTGAGCTTTTTCAGGCCGTTGGAGCCGGCCTGGAGGGTGCGGGTGGTGCCGTAGGTGATGAGGCTGGTGTGCTCCTCGTCGGTCTCGTAGGGGATGACCACCTCTTCCTCCACCCGGCGGGAATCCACCCGGACGATGGTGATGTCGTCCCCGGGCATGAGGACGGTGGCCCGGGGGTGGGTGATCTTATCGGCGCTGCGCAGCTCCACCCCGTTCTGGTCCAGCATCTCCTGGACGGTGTCCCCCTCCATGGAGAGGAAGGTTTCGGTCCCCCCGTCCACCGTGAGGGTGATTTCAAAGGGGTGGGAAATGGCGATCTGGCTGAAATTCCCCTCCCCGGCGGGGGTGTAGTCCACCAGGTCGTGGGGGGCCAGGGCGATCTCCTCGTTGGCCAGGATTTTCAGATAATCCCGCTCGGCGGTGACGGTGACGGTGGCGCTGTCGCCGTCCAGGATATAGACCACGTTGTTGAGGTAGTTGACGGTGAAAATGAGGCAGCACACCGCCACCGCCGCCAGGGCGATGAGGGTGGCGGAGCTGAAAACGCACCGCAGCAGGGCCTCCCCGGCCCGGAGGGCCAGCCTGCCCCATTGGTTGAAATCGGGTTTTTCCATGGTTTCCCTGGGTTCTCCTTCTGTTGGGGGCGGGGA
>CAJFUT010000142.1 GCA_904420255.1 uncultured Angelakisella sp.
CCGACCCGGCGGACGACCTGCCCTCCACCCAGGACTATATCCGCCAGGTGGTGCAGGAGCACGTGGCCCGGATCCAGCAGCCGGGAATGACCGACTACGAGAAGGTGAAGGCCGCCGCCGACTATGTTATGGCCCTGGGCTACTACGCCAGGCCGGTGGCCCTGGACGTCTGGCGGTGGCGCACCGCGGGGGATTCGGTCCCCAGCTATGAGGAGATGCGGGGGCTCCACATGCTGCTGTTCGGGGTGGAAACCTGTGAGGGGTACGCCGCCGCCCTCAACCTGCTCCTGGAGGAAATGGGCGTCGAGACCCGCTACATGACAGGGATGACCTACCTGGCCCGGGGCGGCCTGGGGTACCATTCCTGGAGCCAGGTGAAGGTGGACGGGGTGTGGTACCACCTGGACTGCGAGCTGGAGGACGGCATCGCCCAGAACGACGGGAACGTGACCTACCGCTATTTCCTCAAGGGGGACGAAACCATGAGCGCCTCCCATTTCTGGGGGCAGCGGCTCATCGACCTGGACCGGCTGGAGCCCGGGCAGGTGGAGGCGGTGCAGGCCGATTACATGGGGGAGGAATGCCCCCAGGATTACCCCACCCCCGCCCCTTCCCAGATTCCGGTGAACCCCGAGCCCGACCTGGACGCCCTCCGGGAGGAGCTGACCCGGGAGCTGGCCGGTTACGAGGCCAAATACGGGCCTCTGGAGTATATGGAGCTGGACATTCTGCCGCCGGTTTTCATCCGCTACTACTATGAAAACGACTGCATCCCGGAGGACGACAACGGCCTGATCCGGGGTTACCGGGAAACCCGGCTGCTTATTGACCCGCCCGGCGCCGGGGAGGAAAGCCCCGCCGGGGAAGAATGACGGAGGTGATTGCCATGTTGACCGAAGAAGCGGTGATCCAGGTGCTGAACGGCATCTGCGGCGCCGAGGACGGCGAGATCGCGCCGGATATGGACCTGTTTGAGGAAGGGCTGCTGGATTCCTTCGGCACCATCCAGCTGCTCACCGAGCTGGAGGAGCGGTTCGGCGTTTCCCTGGAACTGGGGGACATCTCCCGGGAGCAGATCTCCACCCCTCTGAAGATCGCCCGGCTGGTGGAGGAGGCGGGGAGATGAAGGGGGCGGCGCGGCAGGTGCTGCTGCCGGCCCTGGCCCTGCTGCTGGGGGCGGCCCTGGTCCTTCTGGGGACGGGGGCCGTCCTGGCCGGCTCCATGCCCCCCTGGCGGGACAGCGTGGGGGATGTGAACCATACGGAAAAGATCACCGGCACCTATCTGATGGAGCAGTCCGCCGCCCGGGAGGACACCCTCCTCATCTTCGGCTCCAGCGAACTGCGCACCACCGAGATTTCCACCCACCCGGCCAATTTCTTCGCCGGGAAGCGGGCGGGCTTCCAGGTGGACCTCATCGGCAGGGGCTCCTGCCAGTCCCTGATCCACGCCCTCCAGATCGCCGCCTCGGGGGACAGCCTCCGGGGGGAGAAGGTGGTGCTCATCACCTCCCCCCAGTCCTATGTGCCGGAGGGGATCGCCCCCGACCTCTTTTACGCCAACTTTTCCCCCCAGCAGTACCTGGCCCTGCTCCGGGACGAGGACCTTTCCCCCGAGGTGAAGGAGTACCTCTCCGCCCGGGTGGCCCAGCTGCTGGCGGCCTATGAGGAGACCGAGGGCGCCGCCCCGGTGGACCCGGCCATCCGGGTCCTGGCGGAGGCGGAGGCCGGCTCCGGCGGCCTGACCGGGGCTGCCGCCGCCCTGCTGACCCCCTACTACGCCCTCAGGGGCTATCTGCTGGGGCTGCGGGATATGGCCTCGGCCCGGCCCCTGCTGGAGGCGGGGGAGGACGTCCAGGCCCCTTCCCCGGCGGAGGCCATCGACTGGGAGGCGGAGGAGGCCGGCGCCGTGGCCCAGGGGGAGGCCATGACCTCCAACAACGATTTCGGGATGCTGGACGACTACTACACCACCTACATCGGCGCCCGGCTGGAGCGGCAGAAGGACCGGGACGCGGAACTGGACTATTCGGTGTCCAGGGAATACGACGACCTGCGGGTGCTGTTTGAGATCTGCCGCCAGAAGGGGATCGAGCCCCTGTTCATCCATGTGCCCCTCCACGGCCAGTGGAGCGATTACACCGGCTTTACCGCCGACCGCCGGGAGGCCTATTATGAAAACGTCCGGCAGATCGCCGGGGAATACGGCATCCAGATGCTGGACCTCACCGGCCATGAATATGAGGAATACTTTATGTGCGATACCATGCACCTGGGATGGAAGGGGTGGCTTGCTGTTGATCGGGCGCTTATCGACTACTATTACGGCCTGTAAGGATTGGGTGTTCCGCCGCACGGCGGCCCGCCTGCTGTGGTATCTGGCGGTGCTGCTGGCCCTGGTGCTGTTCTGGCTCTGGGCCCCGGAGGCGGAGGTCGCCTTTGTCTACAACGCCTTTTGAAGGGGACGAAAACAGCCCCGGGAACCATGGGTTCCCGGGGCTTTCGCTGTGGGGCGGGTTCAGAGGGGCAGGAGGGCGGTCATCACCAGGGAGGCGCCGTCGGGGGAGGCGGCGGTGAGCCTCCCCTTGTGGGCGGAAACGATGGCCTGGGCGATGGAGAGCCCCAGCCCGTGGCCGCCGGTCTGGGAATTGCGGGAGGGGTCGGCCCGGTAGAACCGCTCAAAAAGCTGGTTCAGGTCCCCGGGCAGGGGGGAATGGGTGGGATTCGCCACGGTCAGCCGGGCATATTTCCCCTGCCGCTCCAGGGAAAGGGAGATGCCGCTGCCGGCGGGGGAATATTTTAAAGCGTTGTCCAGGAGGATGGTCACCAGATGGCCCAGGGCCTTTTCGTCCCCCTGGAGGGAGAGGCCCGGCTGCACCCGGAGGTCCAGGGATTTGCCCTGGGTTTTGGCCAGGGTCTGGAAGGGCTGGGCCGTTTCCCGCACCAGGTCGGAGAGGGGGAATTCCACCGGCTGGGGGCGGGACTGCTCCTCGTCCATCCGGGAGAGGTAGATCAGGTCCCGGGTGAGGCCGGTCAGGCGCTTCACCTGGCCCTGGATATCCCGGACCCACTCGTTTTCCCCCAGGTCCATTTCCAGGATTTCGGCGTCGGCGTCGATGATGGTGAGGGGGGTTTTCAGCTCATGGCCGGCGTCGGTGACGAACCGCTTCTGCTTTTCATAGCTTTCCGCCACCGGCCTTACGGCGTATTTGGAGAGCAGCACAATGAGGACCAGCACCGCCAGCAGCCCCAGCAGGGAAACCCCCACGCTGGCCAGGAGGTTGGAGCGGAAGGAGGAAAGGCTCCTGCCGCAGTCCAGAAAGACCACCAGGGTCCCCTCCGGGGTTTCCCGGACGGCGTACCGGTAGTCCTCCAGGAAGCCCCGGGCCGCCCCCTCCTCCGCCACCTGGCGGGCCCAGGCGACGGCGGTTTCCTCGTCCACCGCGGCGATTTTCCGCAGGTCGGCGGCGGCGCTCCCGTCCTGGCACAGCAGCACCGAGAAGAACCGGGATTCATAGGGAAGCTCCGGCGAATGGCCCTTCCCCTTCCAGCCGCCGGAGGGCGGGGAGGCGGGGTGGTCCGGGGCGGGGCCCCCGTCCCCCTTGGGGAACTGGCCGCCGTTTTCCGCCAGCACCGTGAGGGTGCCGTCGGCGTCGGAAACCACCTTCTGATAGCTGAGAAGGTTCACCCCGCTCATTACCACCAGCAGCACCAGCAGCAGGGAGAACATGGATACGGCGATAAGCTTCGCCCGCAGCTTTCGGATCATTTCGCTTCCTCCAGGGAATATCCCGCGTTCCTGGCGGCCTTGATCTGGACGTCGGCCTGGAGGGCGGCCAGCTTTTTGCGCAGGTAGGAGATGTAGACCCACACCACGTTGATCTCCGCCCCGGAATCAAAGCCCCAGATTTTCTCCAGAAACCGCTCGGTGGAGATGAGGCAGCCCGGATTGCTCATCAAAAGCTCCAGCATCTGGAATTCCTTGTTGGTGAGGCGGAAGCTCCCGGCGGGGGAGGAAAGCTCAAAGGTGGTCTGGTCCAGGGAGAGGTTCCCCACCCGCAGCACCGCGCTGGGCTGCCCGGTCTGGGCCCGGGTCATGGCCCGGATCCGGGCCAGCAGCTCCCGGCTGTGGAAGGGCTTGGTCAGGTAGTCGTTGGCGCCGCTGTCCAGCCCCAGGACCTTGTCGTCCACCTCGGATTTGGCCGTCAGCAGCAGGATGGGGATGCGGCTCCCCCGCTCCCGGATTTTCCGCAGGACGGTGAGGCCGTCCATTTTGGGCATCATAATATCCAGGATCATCCCGTCGTAGTTGCCCGCCTCCCAGTAGGCCAGGGCCTCCTCGCCGTCGTAAACGGCGTCCACCGAGTAGTTGTTCCGTTCCAGGATGGTCACCACGGCCCTGGAAAGGGAACGCTCGTCCTCCGCAAACAGCAGCCGCATCCTCCATCCCTCCTTTGCTTGTCATTCCGGGGGCGGGTCCCGCCCCTTCCCTTTTATACATAACAGGGCAACTTTAATTACAGTTAAAAAATGGCGAAAAACCCTTGTAAAATCCGCGGATGGATTTTTTAAATAGTATACCACGGGCGCGGGGAATCAAAAAGAGCGTTTCCGGGGGAAAGAGGGGGAAGAAAGGAGAAAACCCCCGGTTTTTCCAGAAAGCTCCCGCGGAAATTCACCAAACGTTCAGCTGTTTTTTAAAGTAAAATTAGAGTAAGGAGGGTAAAATCCCACTCATAAGGAGGGATGCCCGATGGCAAACCAGATGGTTTTCAAGCGGTATGAACTGAAGTATCTGCTGGACCAGCGGCAGAAGGAGGAAATCCTCCGGGCCATGGAGCCCCATATGGCCCTGGACCGGTACGGCCGCACCACCATACGCAACGTCTATTTCGACACCGACAGCTACCGGCTGATCCGCCGGTCCATTGAAAAGCCCGCCTACAAGGAGAAGCTGCGGGTCCGCAGCTATAAGGAGGCGGGGCCGGGGGACCCGGTGTTTGTGGAGCTGAAAAAGAAATACAAGTCGGTGGTCTATAAGCGCCGGATTCTGCTCCCCCGGGAGCTGGCCATGGACTGCCTGGAGGGCCGGACCGGGTTCCCGGATTCCCAGATCGGGGAGGAGATCGCGTATTTCTGCGCCTTTTACGGCACCCTGCACCCGGTGGTTTTCCTTTCCTACGAGCGGGAGGCCTTTTATGACCGGGAGGGGAGCGATTTCCGGGTGACCTTTGATGAAAACATCCTCTACCGGAACCGGGAGCTTTCCCTGGGGGCCGGCATCTGCGGCAGGCCCCTGCTGGAACGGGGCCGCACCCTTATGGAGGTCAAGACCTCCGGGGGGATCCCCCTGTGGATGGCCCGGGTCCTTTCGGAGCAGCAGGCCTACAAGACCTCCTTCTCCAAGTACGGCTCGGCCTATCAGGAGATGCTCCGAAACACGCTGAGGATCAAAGGAGGGGTTTTCTATGCCTGAGAATCTTTTCCGGGGGCTTTTTGACACCGATATGACCCAGGTGATCCCGGTGGGGGATTTCCTCCTCTGCGTGGTGAGCGCCCTAGCCATCGGGCTGATCCTGGCCCTGGCCTATATGCACCGCACCCGCTGCACCAAGAGCTTTGTGGCCACCCTGGCCCTGCTGCCCGCGGTGGTCTGCGTGGTGATCATGATGGTCAACGGCAACGTGGGCACCGGGGTGGCGGTGGCCGGAACCTTCAGCCTGGTGCGGTTCCGTTCGGTGCCGGGCACCGCCAAGGAGATCGGCATCATC
This sequence comes from uncultured Angelakisella sp., assembly GCA_904420255.1. Classification (GTDB taxonomy): domain Bacteria; phylum Bacillota; class Clostridia; order Oscillospirales; family Ruminococcaceae; genus Angelakisella. Next base: position 5,771 of record CAJFUT010000142.1, read on the forward strand.
TTCTTAGCCATGGGGGCGGGGCTGATCTGCGGCATGGGGTACCTGGCCTACGCCTTCCTGTTCGCCCTGCTCCTCAGCGCCGCCAACCTTCTCTACAGCCACTTCGACTTCGGGGCGGGGAAGCGGGCCGCCCGGTACAAGACCCTCCACATCACCATCCCGGAGGACCTGGACTACACCGGGGTATTCGACGGCATCCTGAAAAAATACGCTGTTTCCTGGGAGGTGGTCCAGGTCAAGACCACCAATATGGGCAGCCTGTTCCGCCTCACCTACAACCTGGAGCTGCGGCGGCCGGACAAGGAAAAGGAGCTTATTGACAAGCTCCGCTGCTGCAACGGCAACCTGGAGATTTCCATTTCCCGCCAGGAAACCACCGTTTATGAGCTGTAAAGGAGAAGGCATCATGAAAGAAAGAGTTGTTTCCATCTGTTTGGCGGCGGCGCTGCTGCTGGGGGGCTGCGGCTCCTCCGGCGGCAGCTCCGCCGCCCAGGAGAGTTCCTCCGGGAGCTCCGCCTCCGCCGGCGGAACCGCCCTTTCGGCGGACCAGTCCGGGATGTTCACCGACCGGGACCTGGACGCCGGGTATGACGAAAGCTCCGCCGCCCTGGTGCAGCTCACCGGGGATACGGCGGAGTGCGGCTCCGATGCGGTGGTGATCTCCGGCGGCACCATCACCGTCACCGACGAGGGGACCTATCTCCTCTCCGGCACTCTTTCCGACGGCATGGTCATCGTGGACGCCGGGGAGGAGGATAAGGTGCAGCTGGTGCTGAACGGCGCCGGGATCACCAGCGCCACCTCCGCCGCCATCTATGTCCGGGAAGCGGACAAGGTGTTTATCACCACCGCCCCGGGGAGTGAAAACACCCTCTCCAACGGCGGGGAATATGTGGCCATTGACGACAACAATATCGACGGGGCGGTCTTTTCCAAATCCGACCTGACCCTCAACGGGGAAGGCGCCCTGACCATTGAGGCCCCCGCCGGCCACGGGGTGGTTTCCAAGGACGATCTGGTGCTGGCGGGCGGGGAATATGCCGTCACCGCGGAGAGCCACGGCTTCTCGGCCAACGACAGCATCCGCATCGCCGGGGGGACCTTCACCGTCCAGTCCGGCAGGGACGGCTTCCAGGCGGAGAATGACGAGGACGCCGAGCTGGGCTTCCTCTATATCGCCGGGGGAAGCTTCCAGGTCACAGCCGAAGGGGACGGCTTCAGCGCCGGCAGCTACCTCCAGGTGGAGGACGGGGAATTTGACATCACCGCCGGCGGCGGCAGCGGGGAACCCATCCAGCAGAGCGGCGGTCAGGGCGGCTGGGGCCAGTCCGCCGCCGCGGAGGAGGACACCCCCAGCACCAAGGGCCTCAAGGCCGTCACCAGCCTGGAGATCAACGGCGGCACCTTCGCCATCAATACCCTGGACGACGCCCTCCACTCCAACGGCGACCTGACGGTCAACGCCGGCTCCTTCCAGATCGCCACAGGGGATGACGGCGTCCACGCCGACAATACCGTCACCATCACCGGCGGCGCCATGGATATCACCCAGAGCTACGAGGGGATCGAGGGCCTTGCCATCGACATCCAGGGCGGGGAAATCACCCTGGTGGCCAGCGACGACGGCCTCAACGCCGCCGGCGGCAGCGACAGCAGCGGCTTCGGCGGGCGTGGCGACCAGTTCGCCGCCGTCGAGGGGGCTTATATCCGGATCTCCGGCGGCGCCGTCCATGTGGACGCCTCGGGGGACGGCATCGATTCCAACGGCGACCTCTATATCACCGGCGGGGAAACCTATGTGTCCGGCCCGGAGCAGGGCGCCGACAGCACCGTGGACTACAACGGGGAGGCCAGCATCACCGGCGGGGTCTTTGTGGGGGCCGGGGCCTCGGGGATGGCCCAGAACTTCGGCTCCGCCTCCACCCAGGGGGTCATGATGGTTTCGGTGGGCACCCAGGCCGCCGGCACAACGGTGCGGCTGCTGGACGAAAGCGGCCAGGAGCTGGTATCCTGGCAGCCGGATAAGAGCTACAGCTCGGTGATCGTCAGCTGCCCGGAGATCACCCAGGGCTCCACCTATACCCTGGAGGCGGGGGATTCCTCCACCCAGGTGACCATGGACAGCCTGGTTTACGGTTCCTCCGGCTGGGGCGGCATGGGCGGCGGCCCCGGAGGCGGCGGCGGACGGGGCGGTATGGGCGGCCCGGGGGGCCGCGGATAACCCAACCCCCGGCAATGGGAAAACAGATATGGCCCCCGCTTTCGGGCGGGGGCCGCGAAAAAGGAGAAGGGAGGCGGCCTCTTGGAACAGAAACGGACGGTGGCCCTGATCCCGGCCTACCGGCCCGGGGAAGCCCTGTTGGAGCTGCTGGCCCAGGGGAAGGAGCAGGGGCTGGACCTCATTGTGGTGGATGACGGCAGCGGCGGGGATTTCGCCGGGCTGTTCCAAAGGGCGGGGGAGTACGCCCTGGTGCTGGCCCACCCGGAGAACCGGGGAAAGGGCCGGGCCCTGAAAACAGGGATGGCCGAAATCCAAAGGCGCTGGGGGGAGGCGGTGACGGTGGTGACCCTGGACGCCGACGGCCAGCACCGGATAGCCGACGCCCTCCGGGTCCTCCGGGAGGCCCGGGAGCATCCCGGCGCCCTGGTGCTGGGCAGCCGGGGGCTGCGGGAGGACCATGTGCCCCTCCGCAGCCGGCTGGGCAACGGCATCACCCGCCTGGTTTACCGCCTTTCCACCGGGGTGCGGGTGTGGGACACCCAGACCGGCCTGCGGGCCTTCGGCGGGGAGCTGCTGCCGGCGCTGCTGGCCATCCCGGGGGAGCGGTACGAATACGAGATGAACGTCCTGCTGGAGTTCGCCCGCAGGGGAATCCCCATCCGGGAGGTGGGGATCGAAACCATCTACCTGGACGGCAATTCCTCCTCCCACTTCGACACCCTCCGGGACTCCTGCCGCATCTATAAGGAGATTTTCCGCTTTTCCGCCTCCTCCCTCCTGTCCTTCTGCACCGACTACGGGGCCTATGTCCTCTTTCTCCGCCTGGCCCGGGGCTGGGGGCTCCCCTACGCCCTGCCCCTTTCCAATGTGGCGGCCCGGGTGGTGAGCGCCGGGGTCAACTACACCGTCAACCGCAGGCTGGTGTTTCGCAGCAGGGCCGGGGTCGTCCGGTCCGCCGGCCAGTACGCCCTGCTGGCGGCGGCCATCCTTTTGGGGAATACCCTGGTGCTGGAGCTGCTGGCGGAGGGTCTGGGGGTCAATCCCTACTGGGCCAAGCTCTGGGCCGAGCTTCTGTTCTTTTTCGTCAGCTGGTTTGTCCAGCGCAGGTTTATCTTCGGGCCCCGGCGGGAAGCCGGGGAGGGCTGAAAGGAAGGGTTTCGTTGTTTCGCAGAAAGTACGCCTGGGCGGTGTTTTACACCCTGGTCCTCACCGCCTTCACCGTTTACGCCGCCCTGGATACCTTTGTGATCTCCCGGGTCTACGCCGCGGTGCCCCCGGCGGAAAGCTCCCAGGGGGCCTCCGGGGAGGAGCAGCCCTCCGGGGCGGAAGGGGACGCCGCCGGCGCGGAAAGCGGGGAAGCCGCCCCGGCGGAGCCGGTGATTACCGAAAATTCCTACAGCGACGGGGCGATCAGCGTCACCATCACCCAGTACCGGGAGCATGAAACCGACATCTATGTGGCGGACGTGCGCCTTTCCTCCCCGGATCAGCTGAAAACCGCCCTGGCCCAGAACGCCTACGGCAGGAACGTGACCCAGAAAACCTCCGAAATGGCCGAGGCCGCCGGGGCGATCCTGGCCGTCAACGGGGATTATTACGGCAGCCAGGAGCAGGGGTATGTCATCCGGGGCGGGGTGCTGTACCGGGATGCCCCCGCCCAGGGGCGGGAGGACCTGGTGATCTATGAGGACGGCTCCTTCGCCGTGGTTTCGGAGGAGGAGGTGACGGCCCAGCAGCTTCTGGAGGACGGGGCCGTCCAGGTGCTGTCCTTCGGCCCGGCCCTGGTGGAGGAGGGGGCGGTTTCGGTTTCCCCTGATGACGAGGTGGGCAAGTCCATGGCCAGCAATCCCCGCACCGCCATCGGCGCGGTGGACGGGCTCCATTACCTCTTTGTGGTGTCCGACGGCCGCACGGAGGAGAGCCAGGGCCTCTCCCTCTACCAGCTGGCGGAGTTTATGGAGTCCCTGGGGGCCTCCACCGCCTATAACCTGGACGGGGGCGGTTCCTCCACCCTCTGGTTCTGCGGCAGCGTCATCAATAACCCCACCACCAACGGCAGGACCATAGGGGAAAGGAGCGTGAGCGACATTGTCTACATCGGCTATTGAACCCTCCCGCCTCAGGGCGGCCCGGGCCGCCCTGGTCTACCTGGCGGCGGCCCTTCTCTGCGCGGCGCTGGGGGCGGTCTACGAGCTGTTCAGCCACGGGGTCTATTCCTACTTCATGCTTTACGCCTTTCTCTTCCCCCTGGCCGGGGGCGCCCTGCCCCTGCTGGCCCTCTCCCTGAGCCGCCGGCCCTTCCCGGGGCGGCTGGCCTTCAATCTCTACAATTCCGGCATCGCTGCCTGGACGGTGGGGAGCTTTTTCCAGGGGGTCCTGGAAATTTACGGCACCACCAACCGCCTCACCCTGGTCTACTGGTGGGCGGGGGCGGCCTTTGTGGCGGCGGGGCTGGCCCTTTCCCTGCTGCCGGCCCGGCGGCGCCGAGGCCCTTGGGAAAACAGGAAACCCCAATCCCCGAAGGGTTCGGGTGCCCGCGAAACAGAGCATTGCTGACCAGCGGCGAAGCCGCCCAGGCAAAATGTCCGGGCGGCTTCACTTGTAGGGTGGATTCTTTCATGGGCTTCTGCTATACTTTTGTGGGATAGGATGGGGCAAATCAGACGGTGCAGAGGAGGGCCGGAGCCATGGCAAAATATGAGTATGTTTCATTGAGGGAGAAAAGCGAAATAAAGGATTTGGCGGCGGAATGGTTTCACAGCAAATGGGGCGTGCCAACGGAGGCATATCTGGAATGCATGGACGCTTATCTGCGGGGGGAAACGGAATACGGCTGGTATCTCTGCCTGTCCGGCGATGAAATTGTCGGCGGAATGGGCGTTATCGAAAATGACTTTCATGACAGAAAGGACCTTTCGCCGAATGTATGCGCTGTTTTTACAGAGGAAGGGCATCGCGGCCGGGGAATCGCTGGGAACCTGCTGAACATGGTTGTCAATGATATGAGGTCCAAAGGGATATCGCCGCTTTATCTTATTACTGATCATATTGGCCTTTACGAAAAATATGGATGGGAATTCTTGTGTATGGTGCAGGGGGACGGCGAACCCAATATGACAAGAATGTATGTCCACAG
>CAJFUT010000143.1 GCA_904420255.1 uncultured Angelakisella sp.
GTGTTTGACCGCCTCCAGGACCTGGACACCTTCTGGCACCGGGGGAGCCGCCCGGCCAAGGGCTTTGCCTGCTACGGCATCACCCTGGTCCCGCCGGCTTCCCTGCCGGCCTTGCTGGCGGAGCTCCGGAGGGAAGGCTGTCCTGAATTCCTTCCCCTGGCGGAGAAGGTCCGGGAGGCCATCCGCCAAGGGAAATATATGATCCATTACGGCGTTTGAGAAAGGGAGGAAGAACCATGGCACTGGATTTTCGAGTGGACCTGGCCCCCGGCCAGGCGGCGGCGATGGTGGACCGGGCCATTGTGGACGGAAGCGTCACTGGCACCCTCATCGGTTCCCACCGGGTGCAGGGGGAGGGAGGAAGGCTCTGCATCGTGGCGGTTTATGAGAAGCACTACTGGCGGGCGGGGAACCGCCTGACCCTGACGGTGATCATCGACAATATGGACGGGGCCACCCGGGTCCATTCCATCTCCGGGGGCGGCGGCGAGGGGCTGTTCCGCTTCGACTGGGGTGCGGCGAGGAGCTTTGAGGGCTGTGTGGCGGAGGCCCTGGCCCCCTTCCGCCTGTGAGGGGAGGGGGGACGCCATGGGTGAGGACCAGGCCCGGGTTCTGCGCCGGGCTCTGCGGAAAACCCTCCGGGAGGAGGAGCGCTTCCTGAGCCGGAAGGAGGAGCGGCCCGCCTGGAAGGAGGCGGTGGAGGGGAAGGTGCCGGAGCAGCTCCATGCCACCCTGGACCTGGCCTTCCAGAAGGCCTTCCGGCTGGTGTTCCTCCAGGGTTCCGGCCTCATTGAACGGACCATCCCGGAGGAAAAGCTGCGCCGAGGCTTTGCGGAGGCGGCCCAGCCAGATGGGGGACGCCCGGCCAGGAAAGGGCTGGGCCGGATGAAGGCCAGCGCCTCCCGGGGGAGCCTTGGGGGGACGGCCCTGGCCACCGCCAGCGGCCTGGGGATGGGCCTTGCCGGGCTGGGGCTGCCGGATATCCCCCTGCTGACCGCTGTGCTGCTCCGGGGAATTTACCGGGCAGGGGCCTGCTACGGCTTTTCCTGGCGGGAGCCAAGGGAAAAGCTGTTCGCCCTGGGGGTCATCCGGGCCGCCCTGGCCCCGGACGCGGCGGAGCGGGACGCCGCCTTCCGGGCCCTGGGGGAGCCGGCAGGGGAGCTGGAGGAGGAGATCCGCCGGACTGCCGCCGTCCTTTCCCAGGCCCTGCTGCTGGAGAAATTCATCCAGGGGATCCCCCTGGTGGGGGCGGCGGGGGGCCTGGTGAACAACCGGGCCTGCAGCCGGGTGTTCCGCCTGGCCGCCATCCAGTACCGGAAGCGGTACCTCCGGGAGCGGCTGGCCGCCCTGGAGGGGTGAGGCCCTGGGACGGAAGGTATTGACAGATTTTTTTCCCTGTGTTATGATAGGAAAAAATCGGAAATATCACCCAAAGACTGTGATGAGGAGTAGTATCCCGGAGTTTCCGGGGCACAGAGAGCGGCTGCTGCTGGGAATGCCGTGTCCGGTGCCGGGGGAAGTAGCCTCAGAGTCGCGGACTGAACCGGGCCATGGCCCGCAAGTAGGCTCCGACGTGCCTCTCCCACGTTACCAGGAGGACGGAATCGAGGGGGCAGCCCCTCCGCTCCGGCAGAGTGCGCATGGCAGGCCCATGCGAAATCAGGTGGTACCGCGGTTGCTGTGAAACGCAAGCGTCCTGTTGCCTTCGGGCAGCGGGGCGCTTTTTCTGTGTCCCGTGCCCCCGAAAACCAGCCGGAAAGAAGAAAAGGCCCGGGCAGCCGCCCGGTGAGCAAAAGGGAGAGAAAAGGATATGGTGGAACGTTTTATCGGCAGGACCCAGTTTGATTCCTATGAGGACTTCAAGAAAAACTACCGGGTGAAGTGCCCCCCGGACTTCAACTTCGCCACCCATGTGGTGGACGCCTGGGCGGCGGAGGAGCCGGAGAAACGGGCCTTGGAGTGGTGCGACGACCACGGCCATGACCTGAGCTTCACCTTCTCGGAAATCTCCCTCCTTTCCCGGCGGGCGGCCTCCTGGTTCCTGGCCCAGGGCCTCCGGAAAGGGGACCGGGTCATGTGCCTGCTGAAGCGCCGGTGGGAATACTGGGTGACGGCGGTGGCCCTCCACCGCATCGGGGCGGTGATCATCCCCGCCTCCTACCAGCTCACCGCCAAGGACATCGCCTACCGGGTGGACGCTGCCGGGGTGCGGTTCATCGTCGCCCTTTCCGACGACTGGATCGTCGGCCAGTGCGAAGAAGCTCTCCCCAAATGCCAGAAGCCCCCCATGGGGAAGGCCCTGGTGAACGGCGCCCGCCCCGGCTGGCTGGATTATTCCGCCGCCCTGGAGGATGGCCCCGCTGATTTTGTGGCGGACCCCTCCATCACCGCCCGGGATTTGATGCTGATCTATTTCACCTCCGGCACCTCCGGGATGCCCAAGATGGTCTGCCACGATTACTCCTACCCCCTGGGCCATATTGTCACCGCCTGCTACTGGCAGCAGGTCCAGAACGGCGGCCTCCATCTCACCGGGGTGGATTCCGGCTGGGCCAAGTTCGGCTGGGGCTGCATCTACGGCCAGTGGATCGGCGGCTCCGCCGTCCTGGGGTACGAGTGCGAAAGCAAATTCGACCCCCGGCGGATGATCCAGGTGATCCGGGAGAAGAAGCCCACCACCCTCTGCGTCCCCGGCACCATCTACCGCTTTATGATGCGGGAGGGGCTGATGGCGGAGGATTTCGCCTCGGTGACCCACTGCTGCACCGCCGGGGAGCCCCTCTCCCCGGAGATCACCCGGGAATTCAAGGAGATCACCGGCCTCACCATCCACGAGGGCTACGGCCAGTCGGAGGGGAGCGTCCTGGTGGCCAATTTCGGTGCCTGGTTTGAGCCCCAGCCCGGCTCCATGGGCAAGCCCAGCCCCCTTTACGACATCGCCCTGGTGGACGAGGAAGGGAACCCCGTGGCCCCCGGCGACGAGGGGGAGCTGGTGGTGCGCAACCTGGACAAATTCTACCCCGAGGGGCTGATCCGGGGCTACTGGGTGGGGGACCGGATGGTCCCCGCCCAGGACCACAACCACGTCTACCACACCGGGGACATGATGTGGATGGACGAGGACGGCTTCTATTGGTTCATCGGCCGCAACGACGACATCATCAAATGCTCCGGCTACCGCATCGGCCCCTTTGAGATCGAAAGCGTCCTGTTGACCCACCCCGCCGTCCACGAGTGCGCCATCACCGGGGCGCCGGACCCCATCCGGGGCCAGGTGGTGAAGGCCACCATCGTCCTGGAGAAGGAGTTCGCCCCTTCCGACGCCCTCACCAAGGAGATCCAGAACTATGTCAAGCGGATGACCGCCCCCTACAAATATCCCCGGGTGGTGGAATACGTGGACCATCTGGAAAAGACCACCTCCGGCAAGATCATCCGCAACCACATCCGCAAGGCTTCGGAGGAGGCCTACCGGGCCGCAGCCCCGGCGAAGCCGGTGATCCGGCCCGCCCGCCCGGAGGACGCGGTGAACCTTCTCACCTACCTGAACACCATCGGCGGGGAGAACAGCTTCCTTTCCTACGGCGCCCAGGCGGTGGGGGACGGCTCCTCCAGCGGGGAGGAGATCATCCGCAGCAGCACCCGGGGCAGCAACCGCCTGATTATTGCGGAGCTGGACGGCCTCATTGTGGGGGCCGCCGACCTGCGGGCCGGCCACCGGGCCCCTATCGCCCACACCGCCGAAATCGGCCTTTCGGTGCTGCGGGCCTACTGGCAGCGGGGCATCGGCGGGGCCCTTCTGGATTACCTGGTGAAGGACGCCAGAGAGGGCGGCAGCCTCAAGGTCCTCAGTGTCACCATCGCCGCCGGGGACGCCGCCGGGCGGGGCCTCTGCCGCCGCTTCGGTTTCCAGCAGATCGGCTGCTACCCCAAGTTCTTCCGCGACAACGGCCGGTATGAGGACGGCTTGATCATGAACCTGTACCTCTAAAGGTTTTTTGGCCCCGCGTCTTTCCCCCAAGGCGCGGGGCCACCCGCCGATTCGGGAGGGAAAAAACTGAAAAAATTTTTCTCTCCCCCTTGCGCCGGCCGGAAAAAAGTGGTATCGTAAATAAAAAGGATTTTCCGCAGGCTTTTGGCTGCTGAATGCCTTTTTTTATTTTTCGGTGGCTTTTGGCCCGCTTTCAGGGGATTGCCGCCGCAGAAAAAAGAGAGGAAGATTCAAATGGAAATCAGTCTGATTCTGGTTGCCGTCGCGGCCATTGCCCTCGCCCTGATCCAGGGAATGGACATCCGCCGCATCAAGGTGGCCGACGCGAAGGTGGCCGAGATCGGCGGGTATATCGCCGACGGCGCCATGGCTTACCTGAAGCGCCAGTACAAGGTCCTGGCTGTTTTTGTGGTGGTGCTGGCGGTGGTCCTGGCGGTGACCCCGGGCCTTGGGGTTACCACCTCCATGGCCTTTGTATTGGGGGCCCTGTTCTCGGTGATCGCCGGCTTCTGCGGCATGAAGGCCGCCACCTCCGCCAATATGCGCACCACCCAGGCCGCCGGCTCCGGCCTGGAGGGAGCCTTCCGGGTCGCCTTCTCCGGGGGCTCGGTGATGGGCCTCATGGTGGTGGGCCTGGGGGCCCTGGGTGTGGGCATCGTCTATATCCTGAACCCCGATAACCTCAATATCCTCACCGGCTTCTCCCTGGGGGCCAGCTCCATCGCCCTGTTCTGCCGGGTGGGCGGCGGCATCTACACTAAGGCTGCCGACGTGGGCGCCGACCTGGTGGGGAAGGTGGAGGCCGGCATCCCCGAGGATGACCCCCGGAACCCCGCCGTCATTGCCGACAACGTGGGGGACAACGTGGGCGACGTGGCCGGCATGGGCAGCGACCTTTTTGAAAGCTATGTGGGCTGCATCGTTTCCGCCCTGCTCCTGGCGGTGGTCTGGGGAGGGCAGGGGGCCCTCCTGTATGTGATGGGCCTGGTGGCCGCCGGCATCGCCTCCTCCATCATCGGAATCCTGGTGGTGAAGCTGGTGAAGGCCAAGGACGCCCAGTTCACCCTGAATATGGGGACCTACCTCAGCTCCATCCTCCTTGTGGCGGTCACCTTTTTCCTGGGCGGGCTGCTGGAAAACGGCATCTCCGCCTTCGGCGCCGTGGTAAGCGGCATCATCGCCGGCCTTCTCATCGGCAAGCTCACCGAAATCTATACCTCCGATCAATATAAGCCTGTCAAGGAGATCGCCGCCGCCTGCGACACCGGCGCCGCCACCAATATCCTTTCCGGCCTCAGCTACGGGATGCTCTCCACCACCTGGCCCATTCTGGTGCTGGCGGCGGCCACCCTGGCAGCCTATTTCTTCTGCGGGGACTTCGGCATCGCCCTGGCGGCTGTGGGGATGCTGGCCACCGTGGGCATGGTGATTTCGGTGGACGCCTACGGCCCCGTGGCGGACAACGCCGGCGGCATCGCCGAGATGAGCGGCCAGCCGGAATCGGTGCGGGAGATCACCGACCATCTGGACTCGGTGGGCAACACCACCGCCGCCATCGGCAAGGGCTTTTCCATCGGCTCGGCGGCCCTCACCGCCCTGGCCCTCTTTGCCAGCTACGCCATCGCGGTGGACCTGGAATCCATTGATATCCTGAATCCCCGGGTGATGGCGGGGCTCCTCATCGGCGGGATGCTCTCTTTCCTGTTCTCCGCCCTGGCCATTTCCGCGGTTTCCCGGGCGGCCAACAAGATGATCGACGAGGTGCGGCGCCAGTTTAAGGCCTTCCCCGGCATCATGGCGGGGACCGAAAAGCCGGATTACGCCAAGTGCGTGGACATTTCCACCCAGGCGGCCATCCACGAGATGATCCTCCCCGGCCTTATCGCCATCATCAGCCCCCTGGCGGTGGGCTTCCTCCTGGGCAAGGAGGCCCTGGCCGGGCTGCTGGCCGGCGCCACCATCACCGGCGTCCTGGTGGCCATTATGATGGCCAATGCCGGCGGCGCCTGGGACAACGCCAAGAAGTACATCGAGGGCGGCTTCGGCGGCGGCAAGGGCAGCGACTCCCACAAGGCTGCCGTCATCGGCGACACGGTGGGGGATCCCCTGAAGGACACCGCCGGCCCCTCCATCAACATCCTCATCAAGCTGATGAGCATGGTGGCCCTGGTGTTCGCCCCCCTGTTCCTGTAA